>JACDBY010000351.1 GCA_013694685.1 Actinomycetota bacterium | reverse complement strand
GGCCAGGAAGCGGTCGAAGCGTTCTGCGAGCCGCTCTCGATCTGGGCGGAGCTCGACCGTCTTGGGCACCGAGATCGGCTGAGCGTGAAAGCCCTTCAGCAGATCGAGCATCGGGCCGTCTTCCTCGTCGAGCAGGCGCGGCGAGATCCTGACCATGTAGTCGGCGTCGATCCCGACGAGGTCGTGATCGAAGGCGCGGTGGTGGATCGCGCACAGGCTGAGGCCGTTGCTGACCGTTGGCTCGCCGTGCTCCTCGAGGTCGCCGACGATGTGGGCGGCATCGAGCAGGCGCGTCTCCTTGAGCCTGCAGACGGCGCACTGGTCTCGATACGCGGGCAGTACGCGTCCGCGGAATCGCGCCTGATGAACCCGGACGTTCGTCTCGCGCACGACGTAGCGACGCTCGATCGGGTCTTCGATCGGGGTCGGTTCCTGCTCGTCGAGAGGACCGCGCATGGCACCGGGCTGAACGAGAACTTGGAGCGCCGCTTCGTCGTCGGCGACCACGAAGCACGGAAAGACAGGTCGGTATCGCCCTTTCCGAGTAGCGACGAAATGGACGATCGGCGTCCCGAGCTCGAAGGCTGCCCGCATCGCGCGATTGTCGCGATGGCCGGGATCTCTGCCGCGGTAGGCGTAGAGGATTCCGTCGGGCGTCTCGCGATCGTCGTACGGCCCGTTGACCGACGTTTGAATCGAGAGTGCCGCTGGGCCATTCTGTGCGGCGGCGCGGAAGATCCCCTGTTGGCGATTCAGGAATGGCACACGCGTGCCGCGGAACGCAAAGCCGCGGTCGAGCCCGCCGACGTAGGGAACGTCGTCGCCGAACTGCGCGCAGAGCACAGCGAGCGAGTTGAAGCACGAACTCCGAAGACCCTCGTCGCGCACCGCGAGAGTCTCTCGCAATTATCGCGGCTGCGGAAGTCTCGCTCGGTCAGCTTGCGCGGCGGAGTTGCTCCTCGACTCGGCGGTATGCGGTCGAGTCGGCGGGGAGCTTGTCGAGCGCCGCGTGGAGGAGGGGCTCGGCCTCCTCGCTCCTGCCGTGACTCTTGTGGATGAAGCCGAGGTTCGCGATTACGCGACCCTCGTGCTCCTCGTCTCCGAGCGCCCGGAGGACGACGAGCGCCTGCTCGAAGTGCTCGACCGCAGCGGCGATTCCATCCGTGTGGACGACAGCGAGCGCGAGGTTGTTCAAGGTCAGGGCCTCGTTGTGCTCGTCGCCGAGGTCGCGGACGATCGCGAGCGCGGCTCGGTGCTGCTCGGCCGCGCGCTCGTGCTCGCCCTCCCGCCGAAGCTGGGCGCCGAGCGTGTTCAGGCGCATCGCCTGATCGTGCCGGCGCCGCACTGGAGGAGCGGGAGTTCGGGTGGGGAGCCTCGAGGGCGTTTTCGCGCGTTCAGCCAACCTCGTCCGAGCGCTCGAGCCGATCCCTACAACTGCGTGAGCGGAGAGCCGGCTCCCGAGTCGGAGCCCGAGCTCCGCCCCTCGGAGGACGTCCTTTCCGGCAGCAACGCCGGCCCTCCGAGCTCTGGCGCCCCCGGTCCCAAGCGAAACCGTGGCACGGCGGCTCGAACGCCCCGCGTGATGCGTCAGGTCATGCAGCCGTCCCGGCACTCCGAACTCACCGATCTGTGGCTGCACCGCCGTGCGTGTCGGGCCGATGCGCCCGAACGCCTGCCGGAGCCAGGTCCGGGCGGGCACCCTGCGCACGCCGAGAGCAACCACGACCGCTGCCCCGAGTGTGAGCAGCACGATCGCCGCATCCAGCACGAGCGCGCCGAAGCCAAGCGCGGCTGCGAGTCCCGCGAGAAATAGGCCGAGGCCGGCGAAGGCGACCAGCCGGCGGCGCAGGCGTAGCTCGGCAGCCGGCGGCAACGGCCGTCCCCACATCGTCTCCACCACGTCCTTCAGTCCGACCATCGCGCCACCTCCTCGGGAACCGCTGCACTTCGCGGCACGACCGGCCGTTCCTGCCTGGCGGTGCGAGCCGAAGGCGCTTCGGGCCGCCCGGCTGGACGACCCGAAGCGCCTGCTCAGAGCTCGCTCAGCTGCAGCCCGTGTTCGTGCCGCAGTCGCGGCAGGTGTAGCACGAGCC
>JACDBY010000343.1 GCA_013694685.1 Actinomycetota bacterium | reverse complement strand
GGTCTCGGCCGCGTGCTCTGCGCGGCCGAGTCGGCTCCCGAGGCCGCGCTGGCGGGCGTGGAGGCGGTCGGGGTGCGCCATCTCGCCGAAGCGGTCGCGTACCTGCGCGGTGAGGAGACGATCGCCCCGGCGGCGCCGAGAGAGGCGAACGGGGCTGGGGCCGCGCTTCCCGATCTCGCCGATGTCCGTGGACAGGAGCGGGGTCGCCGTGCGCTCGAAGTCGCGGCGGCGGGGGCGCACAACCTCCTCCTCGCAGGCCCTCCGGGCACCGGGAAGACGATGCTGGCGCGCCGCCTGCCGTCGATCCTGCCGCCGCTGACGCACGAGGAGTCGCTCGAGGTCACGCGGATCCATTCCGTGGCGGGCACGCTCGCGACCGGCGGCCTCCTCAGCGCGCCGCCCTTCCGTGCACCCCATCACGGGGCCTCGACCGCAGCGGTGATCGGCGGCGGCGCCGTGCCGCGACCGGGTGAGGTGAGCCTCGCGCACCGCGGTGTGCTCCTGCTCGACGAGATGCCGGAGTTCGCCCGGCCGGTGCTCGAGGCGCTGCGGCAGCCGCTGGAGGACGGCGTCGTCTCGGTGGCGCGCGTGGGCGGGCGAGGGCTGTTTCCCGCGTCCTTCCGTCTCGTCGGCACGATGAACCTCTGTCCGTGCGGGGCGCGAGGGGACGATCGCCTCGAGTGCTCGTGTCCACAGGCCCGCATCGCCGCCTACGGCGACAAGGTGTCTCGCGCGCTCCTCGACCGCTTCGACCTCGTCGTCGCGATGCCACGTCCGCGCGCGGACGAGCTTTCGGCACCGCCGTCCGAGGGATCTCGAGCGGTGGCGGCACGCGTCGTGGAGGCGGCCCAGCGCCTCGCCCGCGCGTCACCGAGGCGGACAACGGCGTCGTCGGAGCTGCTCGACCGCGCGGTCGATCGGCTGCCGCTCAGCGGTCGCGGGCGGGCGCGCGTGGCGCGAGTATCGCGCACGATCGCGGCGCTCGCAGGGTGTGACGAGGTCCTGCCGGAGCACGTCGCAGAAGCGCTTTCGTACCGCACGCCGAATGGCCGCGCGAGCGCGTGACAGTCCGCTCGCTGAGCCGGCGCGATCCCGCGTTTCCGCTGCTTCTCGCCGAGATCCCCGATCCGCCGGCGAAATTATGGGTCCGAGGCGACGCGGAGCTCGCCCTGCTCGACCGCCCGGCCGTCGCCGTCGTCGGGGCGCGCGCATGCTCCGGGTACGGACGCGTGGTTGCGCGACTCATCGCGCGCGAGGCCACCGCGGCAGGTGCCCTCGTCGTGAGCGGGCTCGCCCGTGGGATCGACGGAGAGGCGCACCGCGGCGCGCTCGAAGCGGGAGCCACGGTTGCGGTGCTGGGCTGCGGAATCGACCGCGACTACCCGGCCGCGCATACGCAGCTCGCCCGGGAGATCGTCGCCTCAGGCGGTCTTGTCGTCTCGGAGTACGAGCCGGGGGTCGAGCCGGCCCCATGGCGGTTTCCGGCACGCAACAGAATCATTGCGGGGCTCGCTCTCGCGACGGTCGTCGTAGAGGCGCGCGAGCGCTCGGGCGCGCTCATCACCGCCGACTTCGCGCTCGAGGACGGGCGCGAGGTGCTCGCCGTCCCCGGAGAGATCACCTCCGCTCTGAGCCAGGGCACGAACGCGCTCCTTCGGCTCGGGGCGACGCCCGCGACGTGCCCGGACGACGTGCTCGAGGCGATGGGCCTCACGTCTCCCGAGCCGGCCGAGGTCGTGCCCGACGACCCGGATGCCCGCGCCGTGCTCGCCGCGCTCGACGAGGGTCGGGGCACGGTGGACGAGCTGGTGCGGGCGACCTCTCTCGGCCCCGGGAGGCTGGCAGGCACGCTCGCGCTGCTCGAGCTCACCGGGACGGTGACGGTCGCGGACGGCGCGGTTCGCCGCACGGCGCGTCGTCGAAGGCCGGAGGGATGACGGTCGGCCGATCGACGGCCCGGTGCGCACTACCATCGCCTGGTGCGGTCGTACTGGCTGGAGGAGACCGCGGCAACATTGCCGCAGGGAACGATCGACGGCGAGGTCGACGTTGCGATCGTGGGCGCGGGGATCACCGGCTGCTCGTGCGCCCTCGCGCTCGCCGAGGCCGGGCTGCATGTCCTTGTCGTGGACGAGCGTCGTGTCGCCGAGGGCGCGAGCGGCCGGAACGGAGGCTTCGCGCTGCGTGGGACCGCCGGCGCCTATCACGAGGTCGTCGCCGCGCACGGACGCGAGCGTGCCCTCGCGCTCTGGCAGTGGACCGAGGCCGAGCTCCGGGCACTGGGCGGGCTCGGCGGGGACGCCGTACGACGGCTCGGGAGCCTCCGGCTCGCGGTGGACGGGGAGGAGCGGGAGGAGCTGCGCGACGAGGTGGAGGCGCTCTGGGCAGACGGGCTCGAGGCGGACTGGATCGACTCGCCGACCGGCGTGCTCGCGGGACGGTTCACCGCCGCGATCCGCCATCCCACCGACGCAGCCCTGCAACCCGCACGGCTGGTGCGGCGGCTGGCGTCGCGGGCGGCCGCAGCCGGGGCCGCGTTCGTGGAGGGGCATCGCGTCGGTGCGCTCGACGAGCTCCGTGCCGACACCGTCGTCGTCGCAACCGATGGGTATCCGAGCGGCCTCCTCGGCGAGCTCGAAGGGCTGATCGTCCCCACGCGCGGCCAGGTGATCGCCACGGAGCCGGTCACGGAGCGGCTCTTCGAGCTGCCGCACTACGGTCGCCACGGCTTCGACTACTGGCATCAGGTCGAGGACGGGAGGATCGTCGCGGGTGGGTTCCGCGACGTCTCGCTCGAGCGGGAGTTCACCGACGAGGAGGCGCTGACCGACGACGTGCAGGCGGCCCTCGAGCGATTCGTCACAGGGCTCGTCGGTCGCGAGCTGCGCGTCGATCACCGCTGGGCCGGGATCTTCGGACTGGTGCTCGACTTCCTGCCGGTCGTCGGCCCCGTCCCCGGGCTCCCCGGCGTCTGGGTCGCAGCCGGCTACTCGGGCCACGGAAACGTGCTCGGCTTCGCGTGCGGCCGTCTGGTCGCGCACGCGATCGTCGGCGACCGGGATCCCCTGCTCGACCTGTTCGAGCCAAAGCGTCTTCTCGGGTAGGGCCGGACAGGTCCGGCCCTACAGCAGGATCCGCGGGAGATCGAGCTCGCCCGATTTGAGGAAGGCGAGACGCGCGATCGCGAGATCCTGGATCGCGAGCCCGGTCGAGTCGAAGAGGGTGATCTCGTCCTCGGCACCACGGCCCGGGGCCTCGCCCGCGAGAACCGCGCCGAGCGCGGTCACGTCAGGCTGCATCACGCGTCCCGCCTCGACTGCGGCAGTCAGCTCGCCGCCATGGCTTGCCTGCGCCCAGTCGTCGCAGAAGACGCGCGCACGCTCGAGCTCGTCGATTGCGATCTCGGACTTGCCCGGCCCGTCGGCGCCCATCAGCGAGACGTGCTGTCCAGCCCGGAGCGAGCCAGCGGGGTAGAGGATCGTCTGCCCCGGCGTGACGGTGATCACGGCGTCGCTTCCGAGCGCGTGCTCGAGCGAGTCGGCGATCTGCGCCCCGAGCTCCTCCGCAACCGCCGCAGACCGAGCGGCGTCGACGTCCCAGACGAGCGGACGAACACCGCGGGCGGCGAGCATCCTCGCCGCCTCGGCGCCGTTCGCGCCGCAGCCCACGACGGCGACCGAGGTGGCCGCTCCGTGTAGCGCGTCGAGGGCGAGCACACCGGCGGCCGCGGTGCGGAGCGCCGTCACCGCCGAGGCGTCGAGCACGGCCTCGAGCTCGCCCGTGTCGGCGTTCGAGAGCAGCACGAGCCCGGTCACGGTCGGCAGGCCGCGCGCGGGATTGCCCGGGAAGGACGTGACCCACTTGAGGAGCGCATGGCCGCCGCCGAGCGCGGGCATCGCCCGGAAGTCGCCCGCCGGATAGTTCGTCACGTACACCTTCGGCGGCATGGTCCACTCGCCACGGTGGTGGGCGATGAACGCGGCGCGCACGGCGTCGTACGCCTCCGAGGGAGAAACGGCTGCCAGCACGTGCTCCCGCGCGTAGACCGGGATCAATAGAAGCCTTCGCGCCGCGCGTAGCGATCGGCCCGCTGGGCGTCGTACCCTTCAGCGTCGAACTCGAGGTCCAGGCTGCGGTGCAGCTCACCCGACGACGGCAGCTCCGAGCGATCGGCGAACGTCTCGGGCTCCCAGAGCCGGGAGCGGAGGAAAGCCTTCGAGCAGTGCGTGAACACCTTGTCGACCTCGACCCGGAGACCGAGACGCGGCGTCTTGCCCTCGACCGTGCTCGACTCGAGGAGCGCCGGGTCGGTGACGACCGTCGCCCGTCCGTTCACCCGCAGCGTGTCGCCGATCCCCGGGATGATGAAGAGGAGCCCGACATGCGGGTTCGCGAGGATGTTCCGGAGCGAGTCGGCGAGCCGGTTTCCGGGGCGGTCGGGTAGGAGCAGGGTGCGGTCGTCGAGCACGCGGACGAAGCCAGGTGGATCGCCGCGCGGGCTGACGTCGCATGTCCCGTCGGCCGCGGATGTCGCGAGGAGGACGAACGGCGAGCGGTCGACGAACGTACGCGTTAGCTCGTTCAGCCGGTCGCTCACCTTCGCGCGCACGAGCGCGCTCGGCTCGCCGAGGAGCGTCCGCAGCTCGTCCCCGTCACGCACGACGGTCACAGTGCCTTCACGGACCCGATCAGCTTGACGACGAAATCCTTCGCGTTCCCGAAGAGCATGGTCGTGCGCGGGTCGAGGAAGAGCTCGTTGTCGATGCCGGCGAAGCCCGGGGCCATCGAGCGCTTCATGACGACGACACTCGTCGCCTTGTCGACCTCGAGGATTGGCATTCCGTGGATCGGGCTCGACGGATCGTTCCGCGCGGCCGGGTTGACGACGTCGTTCGCGCCGATCACGAGTGCCACGTCAGTCTGCGCGAACTCGGGATTCACCTCGTCCATCTCCTTGAGCTGGTCGTACGGGACGTTCGCCTCGGCGAGGAGCACGTTCATGTGGCCCGGCATGCGTCCGGCGACCGGATGGATCGCGTAGGCGACCTCGACGCCCTTCTGCTCGAGCAGTTCCGCGAGTTGCCGGACGTCGTGCTGTGCCTGCGCGACGGCGAGGCCGTAGCCGGGCACGACGACCACCCGTCGTGCATAGGAAAGTTGCACCGCGACGTCATCCGCGGTCGTTGCGCGGACAGTGCGTCCGTCGTCGACCCGCTCGCTCCCGACGGCCTGCTGCACCTGTCCGAAGGCTCCGAAGAGGACGTTCGCGACCGAGCGGTTCATGGCCTTCGCCATCAGGAGCGTCAACATCGTCCCGGAGGCGCCGACCAGCATCCCGGAAACGATCAGCACCGTGGAGTCGAGCACGAAGCCGGTCGCGGAGGCGGCGAGCCCCGTGAAGGCGTTCAGCAGCGAGATGACGACGGGCATGTCGGCCCCGCCGATCGGGAGCACGAAGAGCACGCCGAAGGCGAGTGCGAGCGCGAGAAGCGCCACGAGCGCCCATTGCTCCTCGAGCCCTGCGACGAGCGCGACGCCGAGCGCCGCCGAGCCGAGCAGGACGACCCCGTTCGCGACGTTCTGACCGGCGAAGACGATGGGTCGCCCGGAGAGCAGCTCTTGGAGCTTCCCGAACGCGATGAGCGAGCCCGCGAACGAGATCGAGCCGATCAGTGCCGAGAGGACGATCGAGACGACCTCCTCGGACGCCAGGCGCCCGTCCGCGACGTGGAACTCGGCGAGCGCCACGAGCGCGGCCGCGCCGCCGCCGACCCCGTTGAAGAGGGCCACCATCTGCGGCATCGCCGTCATCTTCACCCTGCGGGCGCCGATGATCCCGACGATCGTGCCGACCGCGCCGCCGGCGAGGATCAGCTCCCAGTTCGAGATGCCGTCGAGGAGCAGGGTCGTGCCGATCGCGACCGCCATTCCGAGCCCACCGAGCCAGTTCCCGCGGCGCGCCGTCCTCGGGGAGGAGAGGAAGCGGAGCGCCAGGACAAAGCAGATGATCGCGAGGAGATAGAGAAGACCGACGACGTCTGGATCCGAGATCACGAAGGCTCGTCCCGGCGATCGTCGGGACGGCGCTCGTCGGGACGGCGCTTGAACATCTCCAGCATCCGGTCGGTGACGACGAAGCCGCCGACGACGTTTGCCGTCGCGAGCACCATCGCTACGAGGCCGACGGCCTTCGTGAATCCGTCTTCCGCGTAGCCCAGCACCACGATCGCTCCGACGACGACGATCCCGTGGATGAAGTTCGTGCCGGACATCAGCGGGGTGTGGAGCATCGTCGGCACCTTCGCGATCACCTCGAAGCCGAGGAAGATCGCGAGCGCGAGGATCGTCAGCTCGATCACCAAACCGAGGTCGGTCACGAGGCCGCCTCGGCCGCGACCATCGTGGAGGGGCGACCGGTGACGCAGGCGCCTGCCGTGATCTCGTCCTCGAAGTCGAGCGCGAGCGTTCCACCGGGCGCCAGGTGGGCGAGCAGCTCCGACACGTTCCTGGCATAGAGCCGGCTCGCGTCGGCCGGCACCAGCGAGGCGACGTTCGTGAAGCCGACGATCGTGACGCCCTCGTGGACGATCTCGCGTCCAGGCTCGGTCAGCTCGCAGTTCCCGCCCGTCTCGGAGGCGAGGTCGACGATCACGGAGCCCGGGCGCATGGCGCCCACGGCGACCGCGTGGATCAGCTTCGGAGCAGGTCGACCGGGGACCGCGGCAGTGGTGATCACGATGTCGAACTCGGGGATGCGCTCGTCGAGCGCAGCGTGCTGTGCCTGCTGTTGCTCCGGGGTCAGCTCGCGCGCATACCCGCCTTCGGTCTCCTCACCCTGAACACCGAGATCGAGGAAGCTCGCACCAAGGGAACGCACCTGCTCGGCAACGGCGGGCCGGACGTCGAACGCCGACACCACTGCGCCGAGGCGCCTCGCCGTGGCGATCGCCTGGAGACCCGCGACTCCAGCCCCGAGGACGAGCACGCGCGCCGGCGCGATCGTCCCGGCCGCGGTCATCAGGAGCGGGAAGAGCTTCGGGCTCCGGTCGGCGGCTAGCAGCACCGCCTTGTATCCCGCGACCGTCGCCTGCGACGAGAGCGCGTCCATCGACTGCGCGCGCGTGATCCGCGGAATCGATTCCATCGCGAAGGCGACGACCCCGCGGTCGCGCAGGGCCGCGACGCCCTCCGTGTCGGTCAGCGGCTGCAGAAAGCCGATCGCGATACTCCCGTTCTCGAGCATCCGCACGAGGGACGCGTCCGGCTTGCCGACGAGGACGATCGCCTCGCCGGCGGGCACCGGCTCCGTGCGCTCGGTGAGCGCCGCGCCGGCGTCTCGGTACGCCTCGTCCACGAAGCCGGCCGCGGTGCCCGCGCCGCGCTCGACGCTCACGTCGAAGCCCGACGAGACGAGCTTCGCCACCGCGTCGGGGGTCAGGGCGACCCGGTTCTCGCCGGGCGCCGACTCCCGGGGGACGGAGATTCTCATCGGGTCGGAGAAATCTACGGGAAGGGTTCCCGATGCGCGGCAAGAACGAAGGATCCCGTGCTCGGTCAAGCCGCTCTCGAGAGTGCGATGGGCGTCAGCGATCCGGCGCTCGGCGCGCACGCTGCGCGCGTGTCTGCGAACGCCCAGGCCGTCGCGATCCGGCTCGGGTGGGACGAGGAGCGGCGGGCCGCGCTCCGGCTCGGCGCGGTGCTGCACGACGTCGGCAAGGTGAACGTCCGCGCGGAGGTGCTCGGAAAGCCCGGTGAGCTCGACGAGGCGGAGCTCGCCGAGGTCCGCGCGCATCCGGTCGAGGGCCTCTGGCTGATCCTCGGCGTGCGTGCATTCGAGCCGGCGCTGCCATACGTGCTCTTCCACCACGAGCGCTGGGACGGTCTCGGTTACCCCACAGGTCGCGCGGGCTCTGCGATCCCTCTGGAGGGACGCATGCTCGCCGTCGCGGACGCGTTCGACGCGATGACCTCCTTGCGCCCGTATCGCCGGACGCTCAGCGCGGCCGAGGCCGCGGACGAGATCCGTCGCTGCGTCGGCACGCAGTTCGATCCCGAGATCGCCGAAGCCTTTCTCGCGACGCTCGCTGCCGGCGAGATCACCTCGAACGCCCCGGCCGTCGCGGCTTGACGTCGCGGCAGACACGAGACGAATCGCCTGCCACGCGCCGAACATGGAGGGGAGGCCGGACACGCACCGCAGGCCGCACAGGTGGCGGCCCCTACAGCGACGACCAGACCTCGCGCTTCGTGCGTGTTCGCCTGACGACCTCGTCGGTGAACGCCGTCGTCCCGTGGTGACCGGACAGGTCGGCCGTCCGAACGCCCTCGGCGACAGCCTCGAGCGTCGCCTCGCGAATCGCGCGGCCGGCCGTCTGGCACCGCTCGTCGTCCGTGTGAGCGAGAAGCGCCGCCGCGGCGAGGATCATCGCCATCGGATTCGCGACGTCCTTGCCTTCGAGCGCCGGTGCCGTGCCGTGTGCCGCTTCGGCCATGAGCGCGGTCGGTCGATCCACATCGTCGTCCCCGAACGCCACGAGAAGCGACTCGGAGCCGGCAATCGATCCGAAGAGCGGCAGGACGAGATCGGAGAGAATGTCGCCGTCCCGATTGAGTGCCGGAATCACCATCGGCGCGCCGCTCGAGGAGATGAGCAACGCGAACGTGGCATCGATGAGCTGCGGCTCGTACGGGACGTCCGGATGACGTGCCGCGGCCGCATCCATCTCCTCCTTGAGCATTCCCTCGTAGATCGGGCTGACCGTATACTTGGGGCCGCCGAATACCTTGGCCCCCGTTCGCTCCGCCTGTCTGAACGCGAACTCGGAGACCGCGCGGCAGATCCGCCGCTCGATCCTCTCCGTCCGGAACGCGACTTCGTCTGCGCCTGCGCCTTCGCGCCATTCCTTCGCTCCGTACGCGTCGCCGACCGCCATCCGCACGACCGAGATCGGCGAATGGACACCACCCACCGGTAACACGCCGGGGATTCGGCGGCCGGTGCGGACGATCACCTTCCCACCGATCTCCTCGCGGAGGATGCGGTTCGGGGAGCCGACGTCGTCGCGGCCCTCGGGTGTGACGGTGGCCGCCTTGAGCCCGAGTCCGTGTGCTGCGATGGCGCCGGCCGCCTCGTGGACGACTCCGTTTCCCGTCTCGCGGCGCCGCGCGAGTGAGAGATCGAACCGTGGCAGCTCGAGCTCGAGACCGATGACGTCCGGCTGCAGGACGCGGAGGGACGCCTCCAGGAGCTCCTGGCCGGTCTGATCTCCCTCGAGGACGACGATCGTACGATTGTCCATTGCGTCGCGAGTCTAGTGCCGCGTCTCGCAACGCCCCACCGGAAACTGCCCCGGTGGAACGTCGCGAGTCCGGGGCACTAGTTGCCGGACAGGTCCGGCATCTACACGGATCTCCGGCAAGAGGTTAGGAGACACCGCACAGATTGCCGAGCAGCCCTGCATCTTGACTGGAAACATCTCGCGACTATTGCGTATTATGTCACGTGGAGGCTACTCGTTCAATGCATGGAAATCGACAATCCGATTTCCTCTCTGGGAGGTATTCATGGCACGAAAGACGGTTCTTGTTTGCGACAAGTGCGCCTCGGAGGTCGGGGAAGGAAAGGGCGCGGTCATGCGCGTGACGTTCACTGACGCCCGACGCGGCGCGAAAGCCGCGGATCTCTGCGATCCATGTGCAGGCTCGATGCCCGGCGCGGCCGTCGCCCGGCGCGGTCGCAAGCCGAAGTCCCTGGCCTGACACCGGGGCGTCGCGGCAAGTCCCGCTCCGAGCGCGTTTCTCGCCCGGCCTGAGCCGGGACGGGGGAGAGGCCCGACTACCATGCACCGGTGGGTCTCTCCCTCGTCGTCGGTCCGGCGCATGCTGGGAAGGTCGAGCACCTCCTCGACCGGTTCGTGGTGGCACTCGACCGGGATCCGTGGCTCGTCGTCCCGAACCGGGCCGACGTCGAGCGTGTGGAGCGGGAGCTCGTCGAGTGTTGCGGCGGTCTGCTCGCCGGCACGGTCGGGACGTTCGACACGGTCTTTGCGGAGCTCGCCGACGGCGACGGCCGGGGGAAGCGCGTCCTCGGCGATCTCGAGCGCCTCCTGCTCGTCCGGCGCCTCACCGACGGCGCCCCGCCGGGGCTCGCCCGCTTCCCGGGATACGCGGACGCGCTCGCCCGGACACTCGCCGAGCTCGACGGCGCCCTGCTCGAGAGCGACGACCTCGAGGAGCCGCTAGCGTCGCTCCTCGCGGGCTTCCACGCGGAGCTCGACCGCCTCGAGGCCTGGGACGCGGCCGCTCTCAGGCGGCGAGCCCTCACTCGGCTGACCACCGAACTGGAGGCGTGGGCCGACGCGCCGGTCTTCGTGCACGGGTTCGAGGATCTGACGGGCGTCGAGTGGCACCTGCTCGAGGCGCTCGCCGCGCGCACCGAGGTCCAGGTGTCGCTTCCGTACGAGCCGGGCCGCGCCGTGTACGCATCCCTCCGTCAGACGGTCGACGACCTCGCGCGCCTCGCCGCCGGCAATGTGCTCGAGTTGCCTCCGCGGTCGCACGAGTACCTTCCTGCGGGCCTCGCGCACCTGGAGCGGTGGTTGTTCACCAACGAGCCCGAGCGCATGCCGCTCGACGGCTCCATCCGGTTCCTCGAAGGGGCGGGCACGCGCGGAACGCTCGAGCTCGTCGGGGAGGACGTGCTCGCCGCGATCCGCGGCGGCGTCGCTCCGGAGGAGATCGCGCTCGTGTGCCCGGCCGTCGAGCCGATCCGTCTGGCGCTCGAGGCGGTCTTCGGGACGCTCGGCATCCCACTCGGACTCGAAGGGCGCGGCAACCTCCGGTCGACACCGTTCGGGCATGCGCTCCTTGCACTCCTCCGGTTCGCCTGGCTCGACGGTGAGCGTTCCGATCTCTATGCCCACCTCCGCACGCCGTACTCCGGTCTCGGGCGTCGAGACGTCGACTGGATCGAGGGACGCCTGCGAGGACGCGGCGTCGCGCGTGGCGATCGAACCGTCGCCGTCACGGTCGAGCTGCGCGACGGCCGCACGCTGCCACCGCTCGATCTCGTGCTCGCGGAGGGCTCTCCGCTCGCGGCGGTGAGGCTCCTGGTCACGTCGATGCTGCGGCATGCCCACGGTACGACGTCCCCGCCCCTCGACGAGGCCGCCCGAGTCGATCTCCGGGCGCACGACGCCGTGTCGCGCACGATCGACGAGCTCGAGACGCTCGCGGCGGCCGGCCACGCGGTCGGGCGCGGCGACGTCGTCGCCGCTCTCGAACGGGCGACTATCCGACGGGAACGGCCGGGAGCGCCGGGACGCGTGGCCGTGCTCGACCTCCGGCGAGCCCGAACCAGACGATTCGACACGGTCTACGTCGTCGGCCTCGAGCAGGGCGCATTGCCACGTCGCCCACGGGTCGAGCCGTTCCTCGACGACGACACGCGCCGTGCGCTCGACGAACGTCGCGGCGGCCGTCTCGCGCGTCCCGACGTA
>JACDBY010000318.1 GCA_013694685.1 Actinomycetota bacterium | reverse complement strand
CGCGCTCGCCAGCGCCTCGAGCAGATCGAAGGTGCCGCCCTCGGTGACCTCGACGACTGCCGCGACAACATTTCGGTAGTCGACGGCGTCCTCGATCCGGTCGCTCGTCGCCGCCCCATCGTCGGCGGGCTCGAGCTCGAGATCGACGACGAAGCGCTGGCCCTCCGCGCGCTCGCGCTCCAGCACGCCGTGGAACGCGTGGAGCTCGATCCCCTGCAGCTCGATGGTCACGCCTCGACCGTACCCCGCTCGACGGCTGCGGCGACGGCGAGCGCGTCGACGTGCGAGCGCACGTCGTGCACCCGAAAGAGCGTCGCCCCGCGAGCGAAAGCCGCGACCGCCGCCCCGACCGACGCCGCATCGGAAGCGACCCGCGCGTCCGAGCGCGCGTACAGGCGCGCGAAGGTCGACTTCCGTGAGAGCCCGAGGAGCACCGGTCGCCCGAGACGGACGATCGCGTCGAGCCCGCGGACGAGCTCGAGGTTCTGGTCGGCGGTCTTTCCGAAGCCGATCCCGGGATCCAGGCAGATGCAGGCTTCGTCGATACCCGCCGCCACCGCGGCCGCCAGACGCCCCTCGAGGTACGCGACGACCTCGGAGACGACGTCGTCGTACCGTGGCGCGACCTGCATCGTCCGGGGCTCGCCCTGCATGTGCATCAAGCAGAGCTCGACACCTGCGTTCGCCACGACCGCGGCGAGCTCTGGATCGTGCTCGAGCGCGGTGACGTCGTTCACCATCGAGGCGCCGAGCGCGATCGCGCGCCTCGCGACCTCGGCCCGTGACGTGTCGATCGAGATGCGGCATCCCGCCAGTCGCTCGAGCACGGGCTCGACGCGTCGGAGCTCCTCGGCCTCGCTCACGTCGCCGGCCCCGGGGCGCGTCGAGACGCCGCCGACGTCGACGATCAGCGCCCCGTCGGCGAACATCTGCCGGGCCGCGTCGGCCGCCTCATCGGCCGACAGGTGGGCGCCTCCGTCCGAGAAGCTGTCGGGCGTGACGTTCAGGATTCCCATGACCGACGGGCGCGGCCAACGTTCGTCGTTCGTCCGACGTCTCATTCTGCATGGACGCTAACGCGCCGCGGCGGGGCGGGACGACCTGGCGCGCCGTGGCCGTCGGCGGTGTCGTCGTCGCGCTCGTCGCCGTCGTCGCCGTCGCATCGGGTGGAGACGTGCCGGGCGGAGGGATCGCCGCCCGAAGCCCGTCCCAGGGCCTGATCGACCTGGTGTTCAGCCTGTTCCTCGTCGTGATGGCGATCTGCGCGATCACCGTGCCGTTCATGCTGTCCGCCTTCGGCCGCTACGACGCGAAGCGATCCGGCCCGAAGCGGATCAGCGCCGCCCAGTCACTGCTGACGTTCCTCGTCGCGATCGCGTTGATCGCGATCATCGTCCGCGTGATCACGTCGAGCGGCGCCGATCGTCGCTTTCCGCTGCTCGGCGCTCCCGACCGGGCGGGTGGCGGCGACGGGCTCGCGGAGCAGCGCTACCAGCCCGAGTTCGCCATCTGGCCGGTCCTCGGAGTCGCGCTGCTCGCGGTCGTCGCCCTCGGCGGGTGGTGGCTTGCGGCCCGCGGCCGGCGCTCCCTCGAGCCGCAGACCGCCGCGACGCCACGCGAGGCGCTCGCCGACGTGCTCGCCTCGACGCTGGACGCCCTGCGCGCCGAGCGTGATCCGCGCCGGGCCGTGATCGGCGCGTATGCGCGCATGGAACGCTCGCTCGCCGCCGCCGGCCTGCCGCGTGGCGCCTCCGAGGCGCCCGAGGAGTACCTCGAGCGCGTCCTCGACGAGGTCGCAGTGTCGCCCCGGGTCGCGGGACGGCTGACGGCGCTCTTCGCACGGGCTCGCTTCTCCCGGCACGATGTCGATCCTGAGATGAAGGACGAGGCGATCGACACGCTCGTCGAGCTGCAGGACGAGCTCGCCGCGGCAGAGGCGGCCGGCGAGCTCGAGCTCGCTGGCGTGCTGCGGTGAGACCGCCTGCAGCCATCGCTCTGGCCGTCGCGGCGGGCATCTCGGCCGGCATCCTCGTGCTCGTGCTTCCCGATCGAGCCGGCGGGATCGCGCACGGCCTGCTCGTCGTCCTCCTCGCCCTCGCGCTCGCGATCGGTCTCGAGCGCCTGCGCCGTACCGTTCCGCCACGGCCATCCCAGTTCGACGGCGCATTCGCGCCACCGGCGGCGTCACGTGCCCGACCCGCGAGTCTCGCGCGCGTCGAGCGCGAGGTGACGCTCGCCACCGGGACGGCCTTCGACATCCACTATCGGCTCCGCCCCGTCCTCGAGCCGATCGCCTCGGGGCTCCTGCTGCGCCGCGGAGTGGATCTCGAGCGCGGGCGCGAGCTCCTCGAGCCTGAGACATGGGACCTCGTCCGGCCCGACCGTCCGGCACCACGGGATCGAGCCGCGCCAGGCCTGCCGATCGCCGTGGTCGAGCGCGTGGTCTCGGACCTGGAGCGCCTCGCATGCAGCTGAACGAGCTCGCCACCCGCGCGTCGGCCGTGCTCGACGAGGTGGAGCGCGCCGTCGTCGGCAAGCGCGACCGGCTCGAGCTCGTGCTCGCCGGCCTCCTGGCGGACGGTCACGTCCTGCTCGAGGACGTCCCGGGGCTCGCGAAGACGTTGACCGCCCGCTCGTTCGCCACCGTTACCGGTCTCCGCTTCGCGCGCGTCCAGTTCACGCCGGACC
>JACDBY010000301.1 GCA_013694685.1 Actinomycetota bacterium | reverse complement strand
GCGGTGGGTCGATCTCGCGGATGATGAACTCGGGCAGCTGCTCGATCGCTGACGGGCGTAAGCGGGCGCCGGTGGCGCGCGGATACTTCTTCTATGCGCATCGCTGATGACGGCACGCTCCGGCTCTCGCCCTCCGATCTCTCGAACCATCTCGCGTGCCCACACCTGACAAACCTCGATGTCGCGGTGCAGCGCGGGGAGCTCGAGCGGCCGTACGCCGACGACACCCGCGTCGATCTGATCCGGCGCAAGGGCATGGAGCACGAGGCCGCCTATCTCGCGCGGCTCGAGGCGCTCGGCCGTTCGATCGTCCGCATCCCGACCTACGACGATCCCGACTTCGACCGTGAAGAGGCGCGGCGCCTCACCGAGGAGGCGATCCGCGGGCACGTTGCCGACGTGATCTACCAGCCCTACCTCACGAGCGCGGACGGGCGCTGGCGCGGGTTCGCGGACTTCCTCGAGCTGATCCCTGGCGTGACCTACGAGCCAGTCGACACGAAGCTCGCCCGCTCGGCCAAGCCCGCGCACCTGCTCCAGCTCCTCTTCTACGCCGAGCAGGTGGAGCGGCTGCAGGGCGCTCCGGTCGAGCGCGTGCACGTCGAGAACGGGCGCGGGGAGCGGGAGAGCTTCCGCGTCGCCGAGTTCCAGGCCTACTACCGGCGGGTGCGTGGGCGGTTTCTGGCCGCGCTCGAGCGCGAGGACGAGACGTATCCCTGGCCGTGCGGGCACTGCGGGATCTGCGACTTCCGGAACTTCTGCCGGGCTCGGCTCGTGGCGGACGATCATCTCGTGCTCGTCGCCGGCATGCGGCGGGGGTGGGCGGAGGGGCTCATGGCGGACGGGATCGGCACGCTCGACGAGCTCGGGGCGCTGGCGGACGGTGGGAGAGCACGTGTCGGGCTGAAGCCGGACACCGACTCAGTCGGCAAGCCGCCCGGCGGGCTGCGGGCCGAGACGTTCGAGAGGGTGCGGCACCAGGCCGAGCTCCAGCTCCGCGGGCGAGTGACCGGCACGCACCTCTACGAGCTCCTGGACGACGAGGAGGAGCGCGGGTTCCGGCTCCTGCCGGCGCCCGATCACGGCGACGTCTGGCTCGACCTCGAGGGCCACCCGTTCTACGAGTCAGCACGCGGGCGCGAGTTCCTGTTCGGCTACTGCTACCGCGACGACGCGGGCGAGGTGCGCTACGAGGCGCTCTGGGCGCGCGACCGCGACGAGGAGTGCGAGGTCTTCACGCGTTTCGTCGACTGGGTCGTCGAGCGACGGCGGCGGCACCCCGCGCTGCACGTCTACCACTACGCGGCCTACGAGCGCACCGCGCTGACGCGGCTGATGGGCGAGCACGGGACGCGCGAGCGCGAGGTCGACGACTTCCTGCGCGGCGAGGTGCTCGTCGACCTCTACCGGATCGTCAAGCAGTCGCTCCGCGCCTCGACGGACAGCTACTCGATCAAGGCGATCGAGGCGCTCTACGGGTTCAGCCGCAGCGCCACGGTGAAGGGCGGCGACGACGCGGTCGTCTCGTTCGAGACCTGGCTCGAGACCGGCGACGAGACGCTCCTCACGGAGGTCGAGCGCTACAACGAGGAGGACTGCCGCTCGACCTACGAGTTGCACGAGTGGCTGCTCTCGATCCGGCCGGGCGAGGTGCCGTGGCGCGCGCCCCCCGATCAGCGGCCGCAGAAGGAAGAGGCGAAGCACCGCGACGAGGAGCGGGCGGCGCTCTGCGCACGTCTGCTCGAGGGCACCGAGCCCGGTGAGCCGCGACGCCTCCTCGGCCACCTCGTCGACTACCACCAGCGCGAGGCGCGCCCGCAATGGTGGGCCTGGTTCCGCTGGCCGCAACTCGACGAGGACGAGCTGATCCGCGACCGCACCGCGATCGGCGGACTGAGGTGGGACGGGGCGCAGCCCGAGGTCGAGGGCGAGAGCCACGCGTACCGCCTGACCTTCCCGCCGCAGGAGCACAAGCTGACGGGCCGGTCTTTCGACGCCGACACGCAGAAGGGGTACCGCATTCGCGTCGACGACGACCACGGCGTGGTCACGCTCCTCCGCGGCACCGAGCGGGCGGAGGAGCCGCTTCCGCGTGGACTGACACCCGGCGGCCCGATCGGCGACCGGGTGAAGCGCGAAGGGCTCGGCCGCTTCGCTCTCGCGTACGCAGACGGAGAGCTCGGCGCCTATCCGGCGCTCACCGCGCTCCTCGAGCGGCAGCCGCCCGACGTGCGGCTCGACGTCGATCCCGTCGCTGCGGCGCTCTCGCTCGCGGAGAGCTACCTCTTCGTGCAGGGGCCGCCGGGTTCCGGAAAGACGTGGCAGGGAGCGCGGATGGCTGTTGCGCTGATGAGGGCCGGCAAGCGCGTCGGCGTCACCTCCCTCAGCCACAAGGCGATTCACAACATGCTCCGCGCGATCCAGCACGAGGCCGACAGGCAGGGCTTCGCCTTCCAGGGCGCTCGGCGTGCACGGGAGGCGGACGAGGCGGAGACGTCCCCGGCGATTCCTTCCATCCTCGCGTCGAAGGATCCGGACGTGTGCGCCGACCCGTCCTTCGACCTCGTCGCGGGCACGGCCTGGGCCTTCTCTCGCGAGACAGTCGACATTCACGCGGCGGAGCGTCCGCTCGATTGCCTCTTCGTCGACGAGGCGGGACAGCTGGCCCTTGCCGATGTGCTCGCCGTCGGCACGGCGGCCCGCTCGCTCGTCCTGCTCGGCGACCCCAACCAGCTGCCGCAGGTCTCGCAGGGCTCGCATCCCGAAAACTCGGGGCTCTCCGTCCTCGAGCACCTGCTCGGCGAGCACGAGACCGTGCCGCCCGATCGCGGGCTCTTCCTCGCCGAGACGTGGCGCCTGCGACCCGAGCTCTGCGCCTTCACGTCGCAGGCGTACTACGAGGGGAGGCTCGGCTACGCGCCCGACGCCGCGCGGCGCTCGCTGTCCGCGGGCAACGGGCCGGTCTGGGTGCCGAGCGAGCACGAGGGGCATGGCCAGTCCTCGCCGGAGGAGGCGATCGCGATCGCGGGGCTGATTGACGGGCTGCTCGGAACGCCGTTCACCGACGAGTCCGGCGAGACGCGACCGCTCGCCGCCACGGACGTGCTCGTCGTCGCGCCCTACAACGCGCAGGTGCGGCTGCTGCGCTCCCGCTTGCCCGACAGTGTCCCGGTCGGCACCGTGGACAAGTTCCAGGGGCAGCAGGCGCCGGTCGTCTTCGTCTCGATGGCGAGCTCGTCAACGGAGGAAGCGCCGCGCGGGATCGGCTTCGCGTTCAGCTCGCACCGCTTCAACGTCGCCACCTCACGCGCGCAGTGCCGCGCAGTGCTCGTGTGCTCGCCCGCGCTGCTCGACGCCGACTGCGCGACGATCGACCAGATGCGGCTCGTTAGCGCAGTGAGCCGGTTTGTCGAGTTGGGCGGGGGAGAGCACGTGTCCGACTGAGTCGGACACAGGACGCGGGCTCGTGCTCGCCTCGCACGACCACGGCCTTCCGCCGGTTCACGTGGCTTCGCTCGTTCGACCCCTCGTGTGACACACCTCCGAGCCGCGATGATCCGCTCATGCGGATCGAGCTCGTCGAAGGGGACATTACGGCGCAGGACGTCGACGCGATTGTCAATGCGGCCAACTCGTCGCTCCTCGGCGGCGGTGGCGTGGACGGGGCGATCCACCGGCGCGGCGGGCCGGCGATCCTCGCCGAGTGCCGGGAGCTCCGGGCGACTCACTACCCCGACGGGTTGCCGGCCGGTGACGCCGTCGCGACGACCGCCGGCTCGCTCGCTGCGCGCTGGGTGATCCACACCGTCGGACCCGTGTACGACGCACGGCGCGATCAGAGCGCGACGCTCCGTTCCTGTTACTCGAGCTCGCTCGTCGTCGCCGACGAGCTCGGGGCCGCGTCCGTCGCGTTCCCGCTGATCTCTGCCGGGGCGTACGGCTGGCCGCTCGACGATGCCGTGCGGCAGGCGCTCGCCGGGATGCGCGCGGCGCAGGCGAACGTGGAGGAGGCTCGGCTCGTGCTCTTCGGGAGCGAGACGCACGCGCTCGCGTCGCGGATCGCAGAGCACGTGTCCGACTGAAGTCGGACACCACCTGCAGAGGAGCAGGTGTCTGGCTGAAGCCTGACACCGGGTGAGGCTCAGCTCGGCTTTGCTCCCATCGCCCACACAGCCACGAGCCAGCCGACGAGGGCGATCGCGACGATCACGCCCGACGCCTTGCCGAGACCGTCCTTCGACTTCCACGAGGCAACGCCCGCGCACGCGAGCGCGATCAGGAAGAGCACGGCGCCGATGTCTGCGGTGATGTAGCCGATCCCGATCCAGGCCGGGTCGTCGTCCGTATCGCCGAACTCCTTCGAGTAGAGCCACTCCGCGCCGATTCGCATCACGACGTAGGCGGGGAGGCCGACGATCAGGAGCGTGCGGAACGCAAAGCGCCGGAGCCGGATCGGATCGCCGCTTCCGGCGGCGGCGAGTGACGAGGCGGCCGCTGCCGTCACGGCGCCGACGAGCACCATTGCGCCGAAGACGTGCAGAAGAAGCGGAAAGTTCCAGTCGTCCGGGCGGATCGCGGCGACGAGCGTCGTCATGCGCCGGGCTTCCAGATCATGTCGAGAAGGAGCAGGAACGTGACGACCACCGAGGCGACGTGGAACTGGAACGCCCTCGACGGACCGTACGTCGCAGCGAGCTCGGGGCTCGAGCGCGTCCCCGCGGCGACGAGCCGTTCGGCCTCGGTCGCGGAGCTGCCGTATGCCTCGCCCATCTGCTGACCGAGGCCGCTGGCGATCGCCCACAGGACGAACGCGGCGATTACCCAGCCGTCCCACAGCTGGTAGGCCTCGAGCGAGATCGCGAGCCAGATGCCAAAGATCAGGGTTCCGGCCACACCGGCCATGATCATCACCTGGGCGACCTGCGACGGGCGTTTGAAGGCCACCACGCGCTGCGGATCGTCGGTGCGCCAGAGAGCCACCATCATCGACGTGAAGGCGACCTGCGCGCCGACGAGCGCGAAGGCCGCGAGGAGGTGGAGCGCGAGGATCCAGTCGTTCAGGCTCACCGCTCTGCTGAGGCTATGTGGTGGCCGCCTCGGGTTCAAGCGGAAGCGTGCGTGCCCGACTGACATTGGACAGCACAGACGCCGGTACAGTCAGCGCCCCGCGGTCAGGTGCGCTCGAAGCGCACGAGCCGCTTCATCACATCCGCGGTCTCGAGGCGCACCTCGACCGTCTCGCCGAGCGGCAAATCGCCCTTGCAGCGCGCAGTCACGGCTGGTTCCCGGAGCTGCACGGTGCCTGCGTGGTCGCGCTCGTCGACCTCGACGACAACCGCGTCGAACGTCTCGCCGATGCTCGGCTCGAGGATCGCCGCCTCGACCGCCGACACGATCCCGCCCTCGTACTGCTGCGCACGGCGATTGGAGAGCTCCATCGTCTCGGGGAGCCCGGGCAGCGCCGCGCGCACCCACTCGGGCACGTCGGCGTCCATCGAGATCGCGACGCAGACCTCGCCGACGTAGCGATCGACGAGCCGGCGGAGCGGCGCCGTCGTGTGGGCGTACGTCGACGCCACGCCGGCGTGCACCGCCTCGTGCGGCGTCTGGCCGTCGAACGCGCGGTAGCCCGAGCCGCGGAGCAGTGCGGCCGCCTCGTTGAGCACGGCGGCGTCGTGGGCGCCGTTCGCGTCGAGCGTGCGGATGAACTCCGCGTAGGGGACGTCCTTCCCCCACTCGAGCCCGAGCGCTTTGGCCGTTCGGCGAAGCCGTGCGACCGCGTGCTCGTCGGCCTCGGGCAAGGTGCGGAGGATGCCGATGCCCGCCTCGAGCATCAGCTCGGCGGCCGCCATTCCGGTCATCAGCGAGATCTGGGCGTTCCAGCCCTCGACCGGAAGCGGCGCGCGAAAGTGGAGCTCGTACCCCTCGTCTCCGCGCTCGACGACCTGCTCGGGGACGGGCATCTGGACGCCGCCGCGCCGCTGCTCGCGCTCTTGGCGAAGCGTGCCGACCTCTCGCAGGAGCTGAAGCGACTCGTCGGCCGACCCGTCGTCGAGCGAGCGCTGCACCCCGGCGTAATGGAGCTTGGCCCGCGAGCGTACGAGGGCGCGCCCGACGGTCACCTCGACCCCCTCTCCGGTCTCGTCGACGTCCATGTCCCAGACGAGGGCTGAACGCACCTGTTCCGGCAGCAGGCTCGCGGCGCCTTCGGAGAGCTGCGGCGGATAGAGGCGCGCGCGGGCGTCGGGCGCGTAGAGCGTCTGCCCGC
Organism: Actinomycetota bacterium; assembly: GCA_013694685.1. Lineage (GTDB taxonomy): Bacteria > Actinomycetota > Thermoleophilia > Gaiellales > Gaiellaceae > Gaiella. Next base: position 4,014 of record JACDBY010000301.1, on the reverse strand, counting down.
GCGCTTGCGCTTCGACGTCCATCGGTCCGCCCGGTGTCACGAACGACGCGACATCGGCGATCGCGTACCGCACCCGGTAGCGGTTGCCGTTCCGTTCCAGATGGAGCGCCTGGTCGAGATCCATCGACTCCGGCGGGTCGATCGTGACGAAGGGAACGTCGGTCGCGTCCGTCTCGGACAGCTGCGCGGCGGCGATCGAGCGCTCGGCGTCCTCGACCACCTCGGGTGGAAACTCGAGCTTGACCTTCAGAACCCGCCGAAGATCTGAGAACGAGGCGGCGATCTTGGCGTCGTCAGGAGGCGTGAGGCGGACGCGCCTACTCGGCATCCGCCCAGCCTACGTCCCGTCAAGGTCACGCCGCCGTCCTTCCGTCGGTCAGACTGCGTGCCGAGCCGACGACGGAGGTGGTCAGGTGGAGCGGGAGTTCGACGTGGTCGTGATCGGTGCGGGGGCGCCCGGCGAGGTCGTCGCGGGACGACTCGGTGAGGCGGGGCTCGAGGTCGTGCTCGTCGAGGAGCGACTGGTGGGTGGGGAGTGCTCCTTCTACGCGTGTATGCCGTCGAAGGCGCTCCTCCGTCCGGTCGACCTCGCCGCCGAGGCGCGGCGGGTGCCTGGCGTCGCGACGGGCTCGCTGGACGTCGCCGCCGTGCTCAAGCGCCGCGACGAGGTGATTCACGACCTCGACGACTCCTCGCAGCTTCCGTGGCTCGAGGACCGAGGAATAGAGCTCGTGCGCGGGCACGGGCGGCTCGACGGGGAGCGACGCGTTCGGGTCGGGGACGACGTCCTTGTTGCCCGGCGTGCAGTCGTTGTCGCGACGGGCAGCTCGGCCACGATCCCCGACGTCCCGGGGCTCGCAGACGCGCGACCCTGGACGAATGTCGAGGCGACGACCGCGAAGAAGGTGCCCGAGCGGCTCTTCGTCCTCGGCGGGGGTGTCGTCGGCGTGGAGCTCGCGCAGGCGTGGTCGGCCCTCGGTTCGCAGGTCACGCTCGCTCATCGCGGTGACCGGCTGATCGAGCGCGAGGAGCGATTCGCGAGCGACCAGGTGGCGACCGCGCTCCGGGACGGCGGGGTCGACCTGCGCCTCGAGACGAGCGTCACGGCCGTCTCGCGAAACGGTGCCGTACGGATCGAGCTCGACCGGGGCGATCCGGTCGAGGCGGACGAGCTGCTCGTCGCCATCGGACGCACACCGCGCACTGCCGAGCTCGGTCTGGAGACCGTCGGGCTGGAGCCCGGCAAGCACGTCGAGGTCGACGAGTCCCTGCGCGTCCCGGGTCGCGACTGGCTCTACGCCGTGGGCGACGTCAACGGAAGGGCGCTCCTGACCCACATGGCGAAGTACCAGGCGCGCCTCGCGGCGGACGCGATCCTCGGCAAGACCGTGCGACTGCGCTCGGACGGGGCCTCGTCCCCGGGCGTCATCTTCACCGACCCGCAGGTCGGCTCGGTGGGCCTCACCGTCGCGGCCGCGAAGGAGGCGGGGCTCCGCGTAAGGGCGGTGGAGGTCGAGACGAGCGGCAATGCCGGCGGCTCGTTCGTCGGCAAGGATGCGCCGGGCACGGCGCTGCTCGTCGTGGACGAGGATCGCGGCGTGCTGGTCGGCGTCACGATCACGGGTGCGGAGATCGCCGAGGCGCTGCACGCGGCGACGATCGCCGTCGTTGCCGCCGTGCCGCTCGAGGATCTCTGGCATGCCGTGCCGGCGTTCCCGACGCGCTCGGAGCTCTGGTTGAGGCTCCTCGAGGCCTACGGGATGTGACGGGCGAGGGCGAGATGTATCTCGCCCTTAGGAACGAGGATCGCCGCACCGTTAGTGTCGGCCGCGATGCTCGATACGTCCCTGCCACGGCCCGCCGTCGGCCGGTCGTTCGCCTCGACAAGGCGAGTGCGTCTGGCGGACATGGATGCGACGGGGCGCGTCAGGCTCGACGCGATCGCCCGCTTCCTCCAGGACATCGCGATCGACGACGTACAGGAGACGGGCTGGGGGACACCCGAGCACCTCTGGTTCGTGCGACGGATCCGGGTCGAGGTGCGGACGCCGCTGCTCGAGGATCGGGAGCTCGAGCTCGTCACCTGGTGCAGCGGGCTCGCCGCGATCGCCGCCGGGCGCCGCTGGTCGGTGAGCGGCGACCGGGGCGGGCGGGTCGAGGTCGACAGCGTCTGGATCCACCTCGGCCCCGATCAGCGCCCGGCGCGGATCGAGTCGTTCGGCCTCTACGCGGAGGCGACGGGTGGGCGACCGGTCTCGACCCGGCTCGAGCTGCCGCTCCCCAGCGCGGATGTGCGGCGCACGGCCTGGCCGCTTCGCGCGACCGATGTCGACCTGCACGGGCACGTCAACAACGCCGTCCACTGGCAGGCGATCGAGGACGTGCTCCGTTCCCGGCAGTTCGATGCAAGCTCACCGCTCGTCGCCGAGCTCGACTACCGCGATCCGATCGACCTCGCCGATCCGCTCGAGCTCGCGGTCCAGGAGTGCACCGAAGGTCTCGCGCTCGGCTTCTGCGTCGGGAGCGGGGTTCGGGCAGCTGCTCGGTTGTGTGCGATGCGAGGGCGCGGCTGAGGCCACGCCCCGGTTCCCGGTTCAGCGGCGCGGGCGGAGGGCGGCGAACGGGTCGGTGATCGCGAGTTGGCGGTCGCGGAAGCGGAAGACCTCGGCGGGTCGGCCCCCGGTCCGGCCCGAGGGGCGTCGTTCGCCCGTCGGCTCGATCACGTCGCGCCGCTCGAGCACACGCCGCAGGTTCGTCGCCGAGACCTCGTGACCGAGGGCGGCGACGTAGACCTCGCGGAGCTCGCCGAGCGTGAAGCTCGGCGGGGCCAACGCGAAGCCAGCGTTCGAGTACGAAAGCTTGCCGCGCAGGCGTTCGCGGCCGGCGAGGATGATCTCGCCGTGGTCGAACGCCGTCTCGGGCAAGTCGTCGACCGCATGCCACCGCGTGTCGCCGGGCACGTCCGGGTCGAGTCCGAGCTGCACGAGCCCCAGGTAGGCGGTAGCGAGCTCCCACGACGACGGATCGCGGTCGGGATCGCTATACGTGGCGAGCTGCTCGAGGTGCGAGATCTCGCGGACGTCAACCTTGGCCGCTAGATGCCTGCGGATCGAGTCCTCGAGCGTCTCGCCTGCAGCGAGCAGCCCACCCGGGAGCGCCCAGGAGCCGCGATAGGGCTCGCGGGCTCGCTCCCAGAGGAGCACCTGCAGCGTCCCGTCCCTGATCTGGAGGACGACCGCCAGAGTCGCCTGAGAGGGTTTGGTAGACTCCTGCGCAGGTTTACGACTCATAGTCTAAAACTAGCAACAGGAGTGCGAGAGATGATCAGAATACGTTCGTTTACCGGCCTCGCGGCGCTCGTGAGTGTCATGGCCGCCGGCGCCGCCGGGTGCGGCGGGGACGACGAGACGACCGCGACGGACACCGAGACCACGGCGACCTCGAGCCTCAAGGTCGGGCTCGTCGCCGACGCGGGACAGCTGAACGACAACGGGTTCAACGAGCTCGCGTTCAAGGGCCTCAAGCGCGCTGAGCGTGAGCTGGGCATTACGGGTCGTGTCGTCGAGACGAAGTCGGCGGCCGACTACGTGCCGAACATGTCGACGCTCGCCCGCCAGGGCTTCGACCTGATCATCGGGGTCGGATTCGCCCAGGGAGACGCGATCGCGGCGGCAGCAAAGAAGTTCCCGGACACGAACTTCGCGATCATCGACGTCGACCAGGCGTTCCTGAAGGGCAAGCCGACGAACGTCCAGGGTCTCCTCTTCCGCGAGGAGCAGGTCGGGTACCTCGTCGGGTACCTCGGCGCCCTCGAGGCCAAGCGCGCGGGCGGCAAGGCGATCAGCGCCGTCGGCGGGTTCAAGGAGCCGCCCGTCGACCGCTTCATCGCGGGTTACAAGGCAGGCGCGCAGTCCGCCGTCCCCGGTACAACCGTCCGCTGGGACTACTCGCAGGACTGGGACGACCAGGCCAAGTGCAAGGAGCTCGCGCTCAACCAGATCGCCGCCGGCTCGA
>JACDBY010000285.1 GCA_013694685.1 Actinomycetota bacterium | reverse complement strand
CACGTCTCCGCGGCGGGCGGGATTTCGACCGCGATCGACCGGGTCGAGGAGCTCGATTGCGACGCCGTGCAGGTCTTCACGCAGAGCCCACGCATGTGGAAGCCGACCCCGCACTCCGAGGAGCAGCTCGAGCGGTTCCGCACGCGTCGTACCGAGGCGAGGATCCGATACGTCGCCTGCCATGCGCTGTACCTCGTCAACCTCGCCACTCCCGACCGGGAGATGCATGCAAAGTCGGTTGCGGCGCTCCGCGCGTCGCTCGAGACCGCCGCCGCGATCGGGGCCGACGGTGTGGTCTTCCACGTCGGCTCACACCTCGGCCGTGGGCTCGGGGCCGGACTCGTGCGTGTGGTGCCGGCACTCGAGAGCCTGCTCGAGCTGACGAGTGACCGGCTCTGGCTCCTCCTCGAGAACTCGGCCGGCGCAGGCGACACGATCGGGCGCTCGGTCGACGAGCTCGCCGAGATCATCGATCGGCTCGACCGCCATCCACGGCTCGGGATCTGCCTCGATTCATGCCACTGGTGGGTCTCGGGCGTCGACGTGACCGACCCGGACGCGCTCGATGAAGCGCTCGAGCGGCTGGACGACCGACTCGGACTCGACCGCCTCCGCTGCCTCCACGTCAACGACGCCGCGGTCGGGCTCGGCTCGAACCGCGACCGGCACGCCTCGCTCGAGATTGGGACGATCGGTAGGGGCATGGGGACGTTCCTCGCGCACCCGGCGTTCCAGGAGCTCCCCGCGATCCTCGAGACCGCTGGCCCCGACGGTGGGTATGCCGGCGAGCTGGCGCTCCTCAAGAAGCTGCGCGGGAACGGGCGGCGCCGCCGTCCCGAGCGCTGGCGGTAGCCCTAGAGCCGTGTCCGACTGAAGTCGGAACAGTGATCACGCCCGGGCAGCTTTGCGACCGCGAATGCGGGCGCCTTTAGGGGTCTGCCCTCGCCGCAAGGCGAGGGATCAAGCCGCAGGATTCGCCTTCTGCCGAATCCTGCTTGGCGAACAAGAATCAGAGGCTGGCGAAGACCCGGAAGCTCGGGCGCTCGAGCGGGAGCTCGAAGAACTCGGGGTTCCGGCAGCCAACGTCGTCGCCCCGGTGCTCGTAGCACGGCGAGATCTCCGACTGGCACATCGGAAGAGGCGTCTTGCGCGCCTTCACGGCCCCGAAGCCCTCGCGCCGCGCCTCGAGCTCCCCCAGCAGATCGAGGTCGATCTCGACGTCGAACACCTTCTGCATGCAGCCCATGTACGTGTGCCCCCAGGCCTCGTACGCGTAGACGAACGGACAGCTCCGACCGACGCACGCGCCGGGATAGACGACCCGGTCGCAGTGCACCTCGCAGCGCCGGCACTCCACCTCGTCCTGGGGTCGCAGTGGGAGCTCTGCGGGCGGTGCCGAGGCCGGAGCGAGATCGGGCATGACCAGATGGTGACAACCTCGGGCAGGGCCGCGCAAGACTTGACGGGACGGGTGGGATCGGGTAGCGCGTCCGAACGACCCTCACGCGCTCGAAGAGCGAAGTGCACGTGTCCGACTGATGTCGGACACCTCCCCGGCCACGCTAGGGTTGCGCTTCCCGTGGTCCGCCGCTTTCTCTTCTCCGCCCTCGCGCTCGGGCCGCTCACGGTCGCCTTGCACTACATCGCCGACCTCGGCGAAACGGTCGAGTTCGTGCTCGCAGCGGCTTCGTTGATTCCTCTCGCCTGGCTGATCGGCGAGGCGACCGAGCACGCGGCCGAGCACACCGGGCCGGGGATTGGCGGCTTTCTCAATGCCACGTTCGGCAACGCGCCCGAGCTGATCATCGCCCTGCTCGCCGTCAACCAAGGGCTGACGGAGGTCGTCCGCGGCTCGCTGACGGGGTCGGTCGTCGGCAACCTGCTCCTCGTGCTCGGCTTCTCGCTCTTGGCCGGGCCGCGCGGCGCGCTCGACCGCCCGTCGAGCTTCCTGTCGTTCGCGGCGATCGCCGTCGCCATCCTGCTCTTCCTCGTCCCGTCGATCCCGTCCTGGGACGGCGACCCCGAGCGCAACCTGATCGTCAACCTCTCGATTCCTGTCTCGATCGCCCTCCTCGTCGTGTACATCGCCGTGACGATCTACTCGCTCCGAAGGCACAGCCGGCTCCACATCGCGAGCGACGAGGAGATCAAGGGGTGGAGCTTCAAGAGGGCGCTACTCGTCCTCGGCGCGGCGACCGTCGTCACGGCGCTCGTCGCGGAGATCCTCGTCGGCTCGCTCGAGGTCTTCGCCGAGAAGGTCGGCGTGACGGAGTTCTTCGTCGCCGCGGTGATCGTCGCGATCGTCGGGAACGCGGCCGAGCACGGTGGTGCGGTCGTCGTCGCCTACCGAGGCAAGATCACGCTCGCGGCCGAGATCGCGCTTGCCTCGGCCGCGCAGGTGGCGGTGTTTCTCGTACCCGCAGTCGCCCTGTTCGCGCTCGCGATCGACCCGCTCGCGCTCGGGTTCCGGG
>JACDBY010000243.1 GCA_013694685.1 Actinomycetota bacterium | reverse complement strand
ACCGAGAAGAAGGCCGTCATGTCGGCAACCCGGGCTGCCTGCTGCATGTTGTGAGTGACGACAACGATCGTGTACTCGCGCTTGAGGTCGTGCATGAGATCCTCGATCGCTGCCGTGGCGATCGGATCGAGCGCGGACGCGGGCTCGTCCATCAGGAGGACGTCCGGCTCGGTCGCGAGCGCGCGCGCGATGCACAATCGCTGCTGCTGACCTCCCGAGAGGCCGAAGGCGGACTCCTTGAGTCGATTCTTGACCTCGTCCCAGAGCGCTGCGCGCCGCAGGCAGCTCTCGACCCGGTCGCTCATGCTGCCCTTCATGTTCAGCGCGCGCGGCCCGAACGCGACGTTGTCGAAGATCGACTTCGGAAACGGATTGGGCTTCTGGAAGACCATCCCGATCCGGCGTCGGACCTCGACGGGATCGACACTACGCGCGTAGAGATCCTCGCCGTGATACTGGACCGTGCCAGTGACCCGAGCCGAGGGGATCAGATCGTTCATCCGGTTGAAGCACCGGATGAACGTCGACTTGCCGCACCCCGACGGGCCGATGAACGCCGTGACGGTGTGCTCGTGGATGTCGACCGCGACGTCCTTCAGCGCGGGCTTCCCGGCGTAATGCACGTCGAGGCCCTCGACGTGGAAGACCTTCTCGCGTCGCTCGATGTCCCACCGCGACGCGCCGACCGAGACCTCCGCAATTCGCGCGGAATCGATCGAGGGCGCTCCGGGCGCCAGGCGGCCGTGTGTCTTGGGCTCTTGCTCTGATTCCATCTGTGTCATGGCCTCTTTCACCAATTTTGCCGGAAGCGGGTGCGGAGGAAGATCGCCAGCGCGTTCATCGTCAGCACGATGCCGAGCAGCACGAGGATCGCAGCCGCAGCCAGGGTCTGGAACTCGGGGTCGGGAAGCTTGACCCAGGTGTAGATCTGAACGGGCAACGCCGTGAACGCCCCGAGCACGGTGGGATCGAAGGCGACGTACTGGAGCGCTCCGATCAGGAGCAGCGGCGCTGTCTCGCCGACCGCCCGTGAGAGAGCGAGAATCGAGCCCGTCGCGATGCCGGGCACGGAGGCCGGCAGCACCTGCCGCCAGATGACCTGCCACTGCGTCGCCCCGAGGGCGAGGCCCCCCTCGCGGATCGAAGGTGGGACTGCGCGGATCGCCTCGCGCGAGGAGATGATCACCGTCGGGAGCACGACGAGGGTGAGAATGATCGCCCCCGCGAGCAGCACCCGCCCGATCCCGACAGGCCCGCGGACGACGAACGCAAGCCCGAGGATCCCGTAGACGATCGCAGGGACCGCGGCGAGGTTCTGGATGTTCAGCTCGAGCAGGCGGTTGTACCAACGCTCCGTGGCGGCGTACTCCTCGAGGTAGATCGCCGTGGCAACCCCGATCGGGACCGTCATGACCAGCAGCAGGATCGCGATGTAGACCGTCGCGAGGATCGCGGGCCGCGCGCCCGCCTCCTCGGCCAGTGACGACGGAGGGTCGCTGAAGAGCTTGCCGTTGAGGGCCGGGACACCGTCGATCAGCGTCGTGATCAGGAGCCAGCCGAGCGTCCCGAACGACACGGTGAGGCAGAGCAGCATGAAGCCGATGAAGAGTCGGCTCTTCCATTCCCTCGACATCAGTCGTACACCTCACGGAACCGGCGGACGAGCCGGATCGAGATGACGTTCATCACAAACGTCATGACGAACAGCGTCAGACCGACGGCGAAGATCGTCTTGTACTCGGTCGAGCCGGTCGGCACGTCACCGTTGCCGGTCGCGCCGATGAAGGCCGTGAGGGTCTCGACGGTGGCACGTGGGTCCAACGTCATCTGCGGCAACTGGCCGACGGCGATCAGCACGATCATCGTCTCGCCGACTGCGCGCGAGATCGCGAGCACGAAGGATGCGATGATCCCGGAAAGGGCCGCGGGTACGACGACCCTCGTCGCAACCTGTAGGCGATCTGCGCCGAGCCCGTACGCGCCGTCGCGGAGCGCCTGTGGCACGGCGGACATCGCATCCTCCGAGAGCGACGCGACGGTGGGAATCAGCATGACCCCCATGACGAGCCCACCGGCGAGGACATTGAAGATCTCGACCTCGACCCCGAGCTGGCGGAGAAGCGGTGTCACCGCCGTGAGGGCGAAGTAGCCGTAGACCACGGTCGGGATGCCGGCCAGGATCTCGAGCACCGGCTTGAGCACGTTCCGAGTCCGCCTCGACGCGAACTCGCTCAGGAAGATCGCGGTGCCGACCCCGGCTGGGATCGCGACCAGTAGCGCCCAGAACGTGACAGAGAAGGTCGCGACGATCAACGGCAGCACGCCAAAGAACGACGGCTCGAAGAGCGGAGCCCAGTTCGTGCCCGTGAAGAACTCCCACGGGCTGACCTCCGCGAAGAACTCGATCGCCGGAAAGAGCAGGGACGCCACGATCCCGACGGTCGTCGCGACCGAGATGAGCGCAGCGAGGCCGAGCACGAGCTTGATCGCAAACTCGCCCAGCCGGTGGCTCGAGGGCGAAAGGTCGATCTTTCGCCCTCGCGCCGTCGGAAGTGTGACGTCGGTCGCCACGGGCTACGAGGAGGTTGCTTCCTCGAGCTTCTGTTTCGCGCCCGCAAGCTGCTCGTCGTTGAGCGGCACGTACTGCGCCTGCTCGGCGATCGACTTCTCGTTCTCGAGCATGTAGCGCACGAAGTCCTCGACCTCGCTCCGCTCGAGCGCTGCCCGCTTGACGTAGACGAAGAGAGGACGCGCAAGCGGCTCGTAGTCGCCCGCCTGGGCGGTCTGCACGCTCGGCGCGACGCAGCCGGACCCGCCGTCGATCTCGAGGGCCTTCAGCGTGTCCTGGTTCTCCTCGAAGTACGAGAATCCGAAGTACGCGAGGCCGCCGGGGGAGCCGGAGACGCCCTGGACGACGACGTTGTCGTCCTCGCTCGCGGAGTAGTCGGTGCGGCTCGCACCCTCCTCGCCGTTGATCTCGTCGGTGAAGTAGTCGAACGTCCCCGAGTCCGTGCCAGGGCCGAACAGCTTCAACGGCTCGTCAGGGAAGTCATCGCGAATCTGGTTCCAGTTCGATACTTTCGAGCCGGGCTTCCAGATCGCGTTGAGCTCGTCGACGGTGAGACAGGTGGCCCAGTCGTTTGTTTGGTTGACAACGATCGTCAGCGCGTCGTTCGCAACCTGAAGCTCGACGAACTCGACGTTGTTCTGCTCGCAGATCGCCGACTCCTCGTCCTTGATGGGACGTGACGCATTGGAAAGGTCGGTCTCACCCCGGCAGAAGCGCTCGAAGCCGCCGCCGGTGCCCGAGATGCCCACCGTCACATCGCCGCCGCCGGCGTCGCGGTACCCCTCGGCCGCCGCTGTGACGTACGGGCCGACGGTGCTCGAGCCGTCGACTGCAATCGTGCCGCCGCCGGAGGACGAGTCGTCGCCGCCGCAGCCGGCCGCAACCGCGATAACCACGGTCGCGGCGCAGGCACTTGAGATTGTGCGCAGGG
>JACDBY010000240.1 GCA_013694685.1 Actinomycetota bacterium | reverse complement strand
AGACCTTAGTGACCGAGCTCACGGTCGAACCTCATGGCGAAAGGGAAGGCGGGAACGAACTCGACGACCTTCCCGCCGCGCCTGACGAGCTTCGCTGCCGTGACGAATACCCGTCGGACGTCGACCGCGTGTAGCGGCGATACGTGCTCGAGCATGTCGCCGACGACACCGCGGCTCTCGCCGGTGCCGTTCGCCGAGTACTCCGCGTCCGGCGGGTCGTTGAAGTCGATCACCCTCGTGTGGACACGCGGGTTCTTCCGGAACCGGTCCTCGAGGACGGCGACCCTAGCGGCAGTCGGCTCGCTGACTGTCACCTCACGAAGACCCTCGTCGAGACGAAGCTCCGTCTGCTAGCCGAGCCCGCTTCCGACCTCGATCGGGTGGTCGCCGAGGTGCGCTTGGATGAGCGAGGTGATCCAGCCGTTGTAGTTCTCGGCCCGCTCGAGCGTCTCGAGGACGTGCACCTGCAGATCGTCTGCGGGGTCAACCGTGGATCGAGGTCTCGGCCGAAGCGCCGGGGCGGCGGCCGGGCAGATCGGGTGCACCCGATCGGGCAGCACTCGGTCGCAACTCTACGGGACGGTTCGTCGTCTCGGTCGGCGAGCGCAGTACGATCGCCGCGATGAGCGACCCGCTGTTCGACCTCGCCGGGAAGGTGGCCGTCGTCACCGGCGGGATGGGACAGCTGGGGGCGGCGCTCGTGGCCGCCCTCGCCGAGCGCGGGATGCGCGTCGCGGTGCTGGACGTCGCCACGGCGCCGCAGGGAGACGTCCCTCCCGAGACGACGACCATCGCGCTTTCCTGCGACGTGACCGACCGCGGCGCCGTCGTGAAGGCGCTCGAGCGGATCGAGGCCGACTGGGGGACGCCCCACCTGCTCGTCAACGCAGCGGGGATCGATGCGCCGCCCGATGCGCCGGCGTCGGAGGTCGGGCCGTTCGAGGAAGTGCCCCTCGAGGCGCTCGAGCGGGTCCTCGACGTCAACGTGTTGGGTGTCGTCGTGCCCTGCCAGGTGATCGGCGGCGCGATGGCGCGCGCCGGTCGCGGCTCGATCGTCAACGTCGGCTCGATCTATGGAATCCTCTCGCCCGACCAGTCGCTCTACGACTTCCGGCGCGAGGCGGGCGAGGAGTTCTTCAAGCCGGTTGCGTACGCGGTCTCGAAGTCGGCGCTCGTCAACCTGACCCGCTACTTGGCGACGTACTGGGGGCGGAGCGGCGTGCGCGTCAATACCCTGACGCCGCACGGGATCGAGAACGGTCAGCCGTCGCCGTTCGTCGAGGCGTTCGCCGCCCGCTCGCCGCTCGGGCGCCTGATGGACGTCTCCGAGGCCGTCGGCGCGGTGATCTTTCTCGCCTCGGACGCGTCTTCGTACGTCACCGGCGCGAACCTCGTCGTCGACGGCGGCTGGTCGGCCTGGTGATCCCGGACGAGGTGCCGAACCTCGTCGCGGGCGAGGAACGGCCACCGGCGGGCGGTGCCTGGCTCGAGAAGCTGCGACCCGCGGACGGAACGTCGCTCTGCCGGATCGCACGCTCCGGTGCCGCGGATGCGGAGACCGCCGTCGCAGCCGCGCGCGAGGCGCAGCCCGCCTGGGCCGCGCAAACGCCCGTCGACCGCGGCAACCTTGTCCGCGAGATCGCCGAGCTCCTGCGCGACCGGCGCGACGAGGCGAGCGAGCTCGTCGCCGCGGAGACCGGTAAGACGCTCGAGCTCGCCCGGGGTGAGGTCGACGCCGCCGTCGAGATGGGATTCTTCGTCGCGGGCGAGGGCCGGCGGTCGTACGGCCGCACGACGACCGCGTCGATGCCGCACCGCACGGTTCTCACGTTGCGGCGCCCCGTGGGTGTCGCCGCGCTCCTGATCTCGTTCAACACACCGCTCCCGAACATCGCCTGGAAGACGTTCCCGTCGATCTTCTGCGGCAACGGCTCCGTCCTGAAGCCGTCCGAGCACACGCCGCTCTCCGCGTGGTGGTTTGGCAGGCTCTGCCACGAGTGCGGTCTCCCGCCCGGCGTCCTCAACGTCGTCCACGGGCTCGGGCCGGAGGTCGGGATGCCGCTCGTAGAGGATCCGCGCGTCGACCTGGTCTCGTTCACGGGCTCCTCGGCGACCGGGCGGACGATCGCCGAGGCGACCGGCCGTCGCCTGGCGAAGACCGTGATGGAGCTCGGCGGCAAGAACGCGCTCGTTGTCTGCGACGACGCCGACCTCGGGCGCGCCGTCGAGTGGACGGTCGCCTCGGCGTTCTCGAACGCGGGGCAGCGCTGCGCGGCGGCGAGCCGCATCGTCGTCTTCGACGCGGTTTACGAGGAGTTTCGGCGCCTGCTGGTCGAGGCGGTCGACCGTCTCGACCCGATCGGGCCGGTTATCAGCGAGGCGAGCCTCGAGCGAGTCCTGGCGGCGGTGACTGCTGCGCGCGCGGCCGGCGCGACCGTTCTTCGCGGTGGCGAGCGCGTCGGCGAGAACGGCTGGCACCTCGCGCCCACGGTCGTCGAAGGGGCCACGCCCGGCGCGCCGCTCTCCCGTGAGGAGCTCTTCGGCCCGGTCGCGGCGCTCTATCGCGTCCCCGGTCTCGCAGAGGCGATCACGCTCACGAACGACAGCGCCTACGGGCTCACCGCGGCGATCCACACCGCGAGCGTCCACCGCGCGATGCTGTTCGCCGAGCAGGTCGCGGCCGGTGTCGTCGTCGTGAACGCCGGGACGCACGGCAGCGAGCCGCACATGGGCTTCGGCGGGGTCGGGCAGTCGGGCACGGGGTGGAGGGAGGCGGGCGTCGAGGCGCTCGACGTCTACTCCGAGACGCAATACGTGAATCTCGTCGTCGATCCGGGACTCGCGTGAGCGAGCACGGCGTCGCCGTGCTCGGCCCGGGCGGGATCGGCGGGATGCTCGCCGTTCGCACCGGCGCTCTTTGCATCGGCACGGCGCGCACGGTCGCGGCGATCCGTGAGCGCGGCCTCACGCTCGTCCACGGCAGGACGACGACGGTCGGCCACCCCGAGGCGGTCGAGCGGCTCGAGCGGCGGGTCGATCTCCTCGTGGTGACCGTCAAGGCCTACGACCTGGACGAGGCACTCGACCGCCTGGCGCCGGAGGCCCTCGACGGCGCCATGATCCTCCCACTCTTGAACGGCCTCGAGCACGTGGGGCGCATCCGGGCCTGGAACGGTCTGTCGCAAGCGCCGTCTGCGACCGTCGTAGCGGGGTCGATCGGCGGAGTGGAGGCGTTCTCGCCCGAGCCGGGTCGGGTCGTCCAGAAACCCCCGGGTGCCCGGATCGTCGCGGCCTCCGACGAGCTCGACGCACATTCGCTCGCACGGGCGCTCGAGCCCCTTCGCGTGCCCGGCATCGAGCTTCGGATCGAGAACGGCGAGCGCGCCGTGCTCTGGGAGAAGGCGGTACGGCTGGCCGTCGTCGCCGCCGCTTCGATCGCGAGCGGACGCAGCGTCGGCGACCTCCGCGGCGGCGCCGTCTGGCGAGACCGGATGCGGCGCGCGCTCGTCGAGGCGGTCGAGGCCGCCGTGGCGGACGGGGTCCACGTCACGGCCTCCGATCAGTGGGCGATCATCGAGTCCTTGCCCCCGGATCTCATGCCGTCCGCTGCCCGCGACGCACTCGCCGGCCGTCCCACCGAGCTCGACGCGATCACCGGCTCGGTCGTCCGCGCGGGAGCGCGGCTCGGCGTCCCCATGCCCGTGCTCGACGAGCTGCTCGCCGAGGCACGGCAGGCCATTGCCGCATGACGATCCTGCGTCACGTCGAACCGTACGGAATGACCGCCGAGCGAACCGCCGCGGAGGCGCTCGTCACGCACGTCGTCACGGGGATCGCGGTCGGCTACGCGATCGCGGTCGGGACGCTCTCAGTGCTCCGGTACGAGTCGTTCGCGTCCGACTTCGACCACGGGATCTTCTCGCAGTACGTGTGGTTGCTCGGTCGCCTGCACGAGCCGTTCAACACGATCAACCTGCGGACGCTCCTCGGCGACCACGTCGAGCCGGGGATCGCCGTCCTCGCGCCGCTCGGGACGCTCGGCGTCGGCACACCGGGGATCCTCGTCGTGCAGACGCTCGCGCTCGCGGCGACCGCCCCGCTGCTCCTCCTCCTCGCCCGCGAGCACGGGGCCCGGGGATGGCTCGCCGCGGCGCCGGCCGTCCTCTGGTGCGCTTCCCCCGTCGTCCTGCGTCCCGCGCTCCACGACTTCCATCCCGAGACCCTCGTCCCGGTGCTCCTCGTCGGGGGATGCCTGGCGCTCGCCCGCGACCGGCTCGTGCTGTTCGCGGCGACGGCGGTGCTCGCCTGTGCGATGAAGGAGGACATCGGGCTCACCTACGCCGCCCTGGGCCTCGTCCTCGTGTGGACGGGCCGACGCCGTGTCGGCGCCGTCGTCGCGACCGCGGCCGCCGCCTGGTCGCTCATCGCCGTCTACCTCGTCCTGCCGGCGTTCGGGAACGCGTCCCAAGGGGAGTTCGGGCCGCGGTTCGCGGGCGATCGAGGGGACTCGTACGTCGACGTCGTGCGCTGGAGCGTCGTGCACCCGCTCACCGCCGTCGACCGCGCGCTCGGCCCGTCGGAAGTCGGGGTGCTCGCGATGCTCGTCCTGACGACCGGTGGGCTCGCGCTCCTCGCGCCGCGCTGGCTCCTCGTCGCGATCCCCGCCGTCGCGCTCAACCTCTTCTCGGC
>JACDBY010000216.1 GCA_013694685.1 Actinomycetota bacterium | reverse complement strand
GCGCGCCTACAAGCTCCTCACCCAGCAGGCCGGCTTCGTCCCGGAGGACATCGTGTTCGACCCGAACGTCCTTGCTGTCGCGACCGGGATCGAGGAGCACAACGAGTTCGCGAAGGCCTTCATCGAGGCGTTGCCTCTGATCAAGGAGCGCTGTCCCGGGGCGCGCACGAGCGGCGGCATCTCGAACCTCTCGTTCGCCTTCCGCGGGAACCAGCACGTCCGCGAGGCGATGCACGCCGCCTTCCTCTACCACGCGATCCGTGCCGGTCTCGACATGGGCATCGTCAACGCCGGGCTCTTGATGGTGTACGAGGACATCGAGCCAGAGCTGCTCGAGCACGTGGAGGACGTGATCTGGAACAGGCGGCCGGACGCGACCGAGAGGCTCGTGGCCCTCGCCGGCCGCGTCGGGGGCGACGTCGCGCGTCGCGAGGAGGATCTCGCGTGGCGCGACGCGCCGGTGGCGAAGCGGCTCGAGCACGCGCTCGTCCACGGGATCGTCGACCACATCGAGACCGACGTGGAGGAGGCGCGCAGCACGGCCGCGCGGCCGCTCGACGTGATCGAGGGGCCGCTGATGGACGGAATGCGCGTCGTCGGCGACCTGTTCGGCTCGGGGCGCATGTTCCTTCCGCAGGTCGTGAAGAGCGCGAGGGCGATGAAGCGCGCGGTCGCCTATCTGGAGCCGTACATGGAGGCGGAGAAGGCACTGAGCGGCGACGAGCGTGGAGCCGCCCGCGTCGTCCTCGCGACCGTCAAGGGCGACGTGCACGACATCGGCAAGAACATCGTCGGGGTCGTCCTCGGCTGCAACGGCTACGAGGTCCTCGACCTCGGCGTGATGGTGACCGCCGACACGATCCTCTCCACGGCCGTCGAGCAGGGATGCGACATCGTCGGACTCTCCGGTCTGATCACGCCGTCGCTCGACGAGATGGTCGTCGTCGCGAAGGAGATGGAGCGACGCGGGCTGGAGCTACCGCTGCTGATCGGCGGCGCGACGACATCGCGGCAGCACACCGCGGTGCGCATCGCGCCCGAGTACACGCCACCGACGGTGCACGTGCTCGACGCGTCGCGGGTGATCGGGGTCGTCGGCGCGCTGCTCGAGCCCGCGCGCCGAGTGAGCCTCGACCACGACAACCGGGCAGAGCAAGAGCGCCTGCGCTCGCTCCACGCCGAGCGCGAGCGGCGGCCGCTTCTGCCACTGCGTGCCGCGCGGGAGCGCAGGACGCCGATTGCGTGGCACGCGGACGATGTCGCGCGCCCCTCGTTCACCGGAACCCGGCTCGCCGAGCCTGCGATCGTTGAGCTGCGGCCCTACATCGACTGGCAGTTCTTCTTCCACGCCTGGGAGCTCAAGGGCCGCTATCCCGCGATTCTCGACGATCCCGAGAAGGGCGAGGTGGCGCGCGAGCTGCTCGACGCCGCGAACGAGCTTCTCGACCGGGTGGAGCGCGAGGGGCTGCTGATCGCGCGCGGCGTGCACGGCTTCTGGCGCGCTACGGCCGAAGGAGACGACATCGTGCTCGGCGGTGACAACGGCAGTGGTGCGGGTCGCTTCCCGATGCTCCGGCAGCAGGCGGCGCACAACGACTCGCGTCCCAATCGGTCGCTCGCCGATTTCGTTGCCCCCGCGGACTCGGGGCTCGAGGACTACATCGGCGGGTTCGCGGTGGGGATCCACGGCGCCGACGAGCTCGCCGCCGGCTTCGAGGCGGACGGCGACGACTACAGCGCGATCCTCACGAAGGCCGTGGCCGACCGGCTCGCCGAGGCATTCGCCGAGCACCTCCATCAGCAGAGCCGTCGCGCGTGGTACGCGCCCGACGAGACGCTCGCTGCCGGGGCACTCGCCGCGGAACGCTTCCGGGGAATCCGCCCGGCCTTCGGGTATCCCGCGTGCCCCGACCACTCGGAGAAGGGACACCTCTTCGCGCTCCTCGAGGCCGACCGCGCCGGTCTGGCGCTCACAGAGTCGTACGCCGCGACCCCCGCGTCGAGCGTGAGCGGTCTCTACTTCGGTCATCCGTCGGCGCGCTACTTCTCGATCGGCCGCCTCGGCCGCGACCAGGTCGAGGACTACGCCGCGCGCAAGGGCGAGCCCCTCGCGGTCGTCGAGCGCTGGCTGCGACCGAACCTCGCCTACGCCACCGACTAGCCGTGTCCGACCGCGTGTCCGACTTCAGTCGGAAACGTGCCCTGCCCCCTCATGCGCTCGCGCAAGAGCAAGTGTCGGACTGAAGTCCGACACGAACTCGGACACGTACTCTGCGCACGCTCCGCTTTCCAGCGGCCGCTGGACACGCGCGAGTACAGTGAAAATCATGCGCTCGCTCGTCGTGCTCGTGGCACTCGTGGCACTCGTGCTAGCTGCCCCGGCGATGGCGGCCGACGGCGAGCCGCGCAAAGCGCTCACGAAGAAGGATCAGACCATCGCCCGCTCGATCGTCCTCGAGCGCGCAGACCTCGGGGTCGGGTTCACCGCGGAGAAGCGTCCGCCGGACGACTCGCTGCCAAAGGGGGCTCGCTGCGGTGCTCTCGACGAGAGCGACCTCACCGTCTCGGGCGACGCGAGCTCGCCGGACTTCCGTCTCGTGGGCGGCGGCGTCTTCGTCACGGTCGGGTCGAGCGCGCACGTTTACCGCACGCTGCGCGAGGCGAATGCGTCATGGACGCGCGGCACCTCGAAGCAGACGCTCACATGCCTCGGCGACATCGTCAGGCTCTCCGCGGCGCCGGATCAGAAGGTCACGATCGTGTCGTCCAAGCGCCTGGAGTTTCCTCGGGTGGCACCGCGGACGAGCGCTTACCGGATCATCGTCTCGATCGCCACCGGGGCCCAGCGGATCCGCGCGTACGTCGACGCGATCGTCCTGCAGCGCGGGCGCGTGCAGTCGGTGCTCCTCTTCACCTCGCTCGGTAGACCGGTCGGCGCCACGGAGCGTGCTGCGCTCGCCGGAGTCGTCGCCGGTCGCATGGAGCGCGGCACGCGCCCGCGCGGCCCGGTCGCGTAGCCCCGGGGTCTGTCCCCGCAGGGGACTGACCCTCTGTGCGACAGAACGGCGTTCCGCCCATGGCGTTCGTTGTCGCGCAGGGGACAGGCCCCTTCGGGGCCAGTCCCCGGGAGCCACTGTCACCGACCTGTCACCGGTGGTAGCGTCGGTCCGTGCCTGAGGGAGCGACAGGCCGTCTGTCCCCGCTCCGGCGAAACCGCCGTTTCGCCCTGCTCTTCTGGGCGACCGCCGGCTCGGCGGTCGGCACGTACCTTGCCGCGCTGGCGCTCTCCGTCGACATCTACGACCGGACGGGCTCCGGGCGGTGGCTGGCGGTTCTCCTGATCGCGGACTTCCTGCCGATCATCGTCATCGGGATCACTCTCGGCCCGCTCGTCGATCGGCTTTCCCGCCGAAGGCTGATGATCACCTCGGACCTGATCCGAGCCGCGACCTTCGTCGCCCTGCCCTTCGTGGACGAGCCGGCGCTGATCGTCGCGCTCGCAGCGGTGAACGGCGTCGCAACCGGGTTCTTCAGACCCGCGGTCTGGGCCGGCATGCCGAACCTCGTCACCGACGACGAGCGGGAGCAGGCCACCTCGCTCCTCTCGACCGTCGAGCACGTCGCCTGGACAGTCGGTCCGGCGACCGCGGGGCTCCTCCTCGCCGGATGGGGCCCGAGCACCGCGTACTGGGCGAACGCCGTGACGTTCGTGCTCTCGGCGGCGCTCCTCGCCCGGATCCCCGCGGCCGCCTTCCGGTCGGACGAGCCGATCACCCGTGGGCACTGGGCCGATCTGCGGGAGGGGTACGGCCTCCTCTTCAGCTCGCGACACCTTGTGACCGTGCTCGTCGTGTGGGGGAGCGCGGGTGTCGCGACGGCGTTCGTCAACGTCGCCGAGGTGGTGCTCGCCAAGAAAGATCTCGAGGCCGGCAACGCGGGCCTCGGGTTCCTCGTGAGCGCCACGGGCGTTGGGCTCCTGATCGGCAGCTTCTTTGCAGCCACTGCGCTCGCCAGGCTCGGGATCGGGCGTGTCTACGGAATTGCGCTGCTCATCATGGGCATCGGATTCGGCCTCGCCTCGCGCTCCCCGACGATCGCGGTCGCCGCCGTGCTCGCCGGGTTCGGGACGATCGGAAACGGCGCGGCAATCGTCTACAACCAGGTGCTCGTGCAGCGGGGCGCGCCCGATGCGATGCGGGGTCGGGCGCTCGCGGTGCTCATGTCCTCGTACTACGCGATCCTCGGACTCTCGATGGCCGGCGGCGGGCTGATCGTCGACGCATACGGGGCACGCACGGCGTGGGGCCTCGCCGGGTGCATCTACCTCGGTGCCGCGGCGATCGCGTTCGTCCTGACGCGCAGGATTCCCGAGGTCGGCGTCGCCGCCCAGGCGACGGCCGAGCCGGTCGGTCTCGACCGGATCCGCTCGTTGATGGCCGAGATCGACGACACGAGAGTGCGCGAGCGGAAGGCACGGGAGCGCAACGTGTCGGCGCCACACGACGCGGGCGAGCGTTCGGGGTAGGTGCGCGTAGAGTCCGGGCCGTGGCGCGTCACGACCGGACGCAGGACGAGCTCGTCACGGGCATCCTCGAGGGCGACCGGAGGGCGCTCGCGCGAGCGATCACGCTCGTCGAGGCGCGCACCCGCGAGGGCGAGGAGCTCGTGCGGCGCGTCTATCCGCGCACCGGCCGGGCAGCGACCATCGGCGTCACCGGTCCGCCGGGCGTCGGCAAGTCGACGCTCGTCGGAGCGCTGACGCGGCATGTCCGCGACCTCGGAAAGACGGTCGGTGTCGTCTCGGTCGACCCGTCGAGCCCGTTCACGCGGGGTGCACTGCTCGGCGATCGGATCAGGCTTGCCGATCACTTCCTCGATCCGGATGTCTACATCCGGTCGATGGGGACACGTGGTCATCTCGGCGGTCTGGCCGAAGCGACGCTCGAGACGCTGCTGCTCGTCGACGCTTCCGGCAAAGACGTCATCTTCCTCGAGACCGTCGGCACCGGACAGAGCGAGGTCGAGGTGATCGGCAGCGTCGACCAGGTGCTCCTCGTCCTCATGCCGGGCTCCGGCGACTCGGTGCAGGCGTTGAAGGCCGGGATCATGGAGATCCCAGACGTCATCGCCGTCAACAAGCTCGATCACCCGGCTGCCCGCACGATGGCGCAGGAGGTGCGCTCGATCGTCGCGCTCGAGCCGGATCGCGATCGTCGACCGGCGATCCTGCTCACCGAGGCAGTGAGGGGTGACGGTGTTCCCGAGCTCTGGGTCGCGCTCGAGGCCCGGCGCGCGGCACTCGCCGAGCGAGGCGAGCTCGACGAGCGACGCAGGCGCAATCTCGAGGCAGAGGTCGAGGCACTCGCCGTCTCCCGCCTGCGCGAGCACGCGCGCCGGGCGATGGGGGAAGACGCGCACGTCCGAGATCTTGTCGTCGGAGTGGGCCGGCGGGAGGTCGATCCGCTCACCGCGGTCGCCGCACTCGTCGAGGCGGTCGTCGCGGGCGAGCGCTCGTGAGAAGGCCCCCCGGGATCGCAGACCTCGAAGATGCGCGGGAACGCCTCGCAGGGACGTCCCGGACGACGCCGGTCTACGAGTCGCACTCGATCGCAGGGCTCACCGGCCGACCGGTGTTTCTCAAGGCCGAGAACCTCCAGCGCACGGGCTCCTTCAAGATTCGAGGCGCCTTCAACACGATCGCGCAGCTCACGGAGGCCGAA
Organism: Actinomycetota bacterium; assembly: GCA_013694685.1. Taxonomy (GTDB): domain Bacteria; phylum Actinomycetota; class Thermoleophilia; order Gaiellales; family Gaiellaceae; genus Gaiella. Next base: position 1,830 of record JACDBY010000216.1, on the reverse strand, counting down.
CAGCGGGCGGGCGTCGTCACCGCGAGCGCCGGCAACCATGGCCAGGCCGTGGCGTGGGCGGCTCGGCACGCGGGTATTCCGGCCACGATCGTCGTCCCGGAGACGGCGCCGATCTCGAAGGTCGAAGCGGCGCGCGGGTACGGCGCCGAGGTCGTGCTCGCGGGGGAGGGCTACGACGACGCGCTCGCGACCGCCCGCGACCTCGAGCGGACGACCGGTGCGACATTCGTCCACGCTTTCGACGACCCGCGCGTGATCGCCGGCCAGGGAACCCTCGGTCTCGAGCTCGTCGAGCAGCTTCCTCCAGGGCCGGCCACCGTGGTCGTGCCCGTGGGCGGGGGTGGACTTGTGTCGGGCATTGCGATTGCGTTCGCCGCGCGGCGACCCGAGCTGCGTGTGGTGGGCGTCCAGGCGGCTGCCTGCGCGCCACTCGCAGGGCACACGCCGACGGGCGCCACCATCGCAGACGGCATCGCGGTCAAGGAACCGGGCGAGCTCACCCAAGCGATCATCGACGAGCTCATCGACGAGCTCGTGGTCGTCGACGACGAGGAGATCTCGCAAGCCCTCGTCCTGCTGCTCGAGCGCGCGAAACTGGTCGTCGAGGGCGCGGGCGCCGCGCCGGTCGCAGCGCTCGTCTCCGGGCGCGTCTCCGGCGACGGACCGGCATGCGCGGTGCTCGCCGGCGGCAACGTCGACGCAACCACGCTCAACTCGGTGATCCGGCACGGCCTCACCTCATCGGGGCGGCATCTCGTCGTGTCGCTCCTGATTCCCGATCGTCCCGGCCAGCTCGCCCGCGTCGTCGGGCTCATCGCCGATCACAAGGCGAACGTCCTCGTGATCGAGCATCACCGCGAGGGCCGGCGTCTCGGCGTCCTCGAGACGGAGGCCGAGCTGACCCTCGAGACGCGTGGCGAGGAGCACTCCCAACTCGTGATCCGTGGGCTCGCAGAGGCCGGTTACACCGTGCGGAGACTCAGGTAGACGGGCCGCACAGGTCCGGCCCCTACGAACCGCAGCGCCTGAACGTGACGGCCCTCTCGCCGCGGGCGAGCCAGTCGGTCATGCCGCCGTCGACGACCGGTCTCGCGTCGAGACCCTTCGCGCGGAGGATGCTCGCGGCGATCGCCGCACGTGGACCGGAGCCGCAGATCGTGACGATCGGCCGGTCGGCGGGCAGATCCGGGCAACAGACGCGCATCAGCCGGTACGGGATGTTCCGGCTGCCGGGGATGTAGCCCTCGTCGCGTTCGTCCTTCTCGCGAACGTCGACGACGAGCGCGCCGTCCGCCTCGAGCCGCTCGAGGTCGTCGAGGGCGACGGGCGTCGTCTGCTCCTCGCCGCCGCCCAGCACGTACCCGGCGACGTCGACGATCGCGACGGATCGGAGGCCGGCGATCGCGTCGTGCGCCTCCGCCTCGGTTCTCGCGGCGACCGTGACGGGCGCCCCTGCGTCGAGGACGAAGCCGGCCTTCGTGGCGAAGCCCGACCCGCTGAGGGGTATGTTGATCGCGCCTTCGAGATGCCCGGCGAGGTGTAGCTCGACCGGCCGGACGTCAAGCGTCTGAGAGTCCGGCGCGGGGACGGGGAGCTCGGGCGGCGCGGGGGGCACAGCAAGGAAGGCGCCCTGGTTGAGCGTCACGATGCGGCTCACGTTGGGTGGCTTGGGCGCGCCGACCGAGGCGGACTCCGCGACGAAGGCGTCGAGCTCGGCGATCGAAGTCATCGGGTTGAAGCGACGCTCGAAGCCGATCGTCTTCGAACTGCGCGAGCTCATCGTCTTCCCGCACAGCGAGCCAGCGACGTGGCCGGGGAAGACCTCCACGC
>JACDBY010000209.1 GCA_013694685.1 Actinomycetota bacterium | reverse complement strand
CCCGAGACCAGGGCACTCGTCGTTCCGCGCGATGAGTAGGCGTGTTTCGGGATGGTGTGCTGCGCGCGATCCACCGACCGACCGCGATGAGCGAAGCCGGCGGACCACGTGCATCCAGGGTCGACGCTGTCCGACGAGGCGTTGCCGGCCGTCTCAACGCACCTCGTCCGGCGCTCGTCGAGCAGGCGGTGAGCGGTGAGCCGCGGCTCGTCGACCGGGAGCTCGTGACGGTCGTCCGCGAGGAGTGGCGCGTCGTCGACCGCTGGTGGACGGACGAGCCGGTCGACCGTCGCTACTTCGAGGTCGTGCTCGAGTCGGGCCGGAATGTGTGCGTCTACCGCGACGGCGAGCGCGCGTGCTGGTTCACCCAGCGTGCATGACGCTTCGCGGCATGCACGCTAGAAGAGCCGGTTACTTGGCAGGAGCGATCGAGTGATCTTGCTCGACAGCTGCAGCGGCGAGCGGCTCCCACTCTGCCGCTTGCTCGGATGGGACGACGACCCACTGCCGGAACACCTCGCCGCGACCCGACGGATCGAACAGATGCGCCCCGGGAACTGCGAGCGCCCGCGCGTGAGCGGCGGGGTCGGTGAGCTTGAAGACCATCCCTCCTCGGCTGAGACCGAACACGACCTTGCCCGACCGCTTGACGCACGGCATCCCGAACACCTTCGCCGCGCGGCACTCCGAATGCCAGGCAGTGATCGCGTCGACGATGTCGTCGTAGCGGTCGCGCCCTGGCTGGGTCATTTACCCGATCGCTTGCTCGACGAGCTCGAGCCAGCGGTCGCTCTGCTCCTCCGGCACGAGCACCCATTCCTTCATGACACGGCCCATCCCCGGATCGAAGAGCTCCGCGCCGGGAAGCGCGAGCGCCACCGTGCGCTGGGCCTCGTCGGTGAGCTTGACGTTCATACCCCCGTCCTTCCAGTGCCCGGCGAGCACCTTGCCGTTCTCCCGCTTCAGGCAGGGCATGCCGAACATCTTGGCCGGTCGGATCTCGGGGTGCCGCGTCGCGACCTCGGTGACCAACGTGTCCCAATCCATACCCGGAGTATTCGCTCCGGGACCGCCGGCTGCCAACCGACTGCGTCAGAGCGAGAACGTGCGAACGATCACAGAGCCCGGATCGGCGTCACCGTCCGCGGGTGGGTCGCGCTGGTCGAAGTCGGGCTTGCGACCGCGCAGGTACTCGCCGAAGCCACACGAGGGTGCATGGAGGTTGAGGAAGCGCGACGCCATGTCGCGCTCGTTCGCGAAGGCGTGAACGACGTTCGGCGGCACGACGACGAGCGTGCCCGCCGGCGCCTCGAACGTGACCCCGTCTCGCAGCCGGAAGGCCAGCGATCCCTCGAGCAGGAGCCAGGCGTCGGTGTGCACGCGGTGGACATGCTCGTCAGGCCCGCGTTCACCTGGCCCATAGACCGACTCGGACACGGCGAGCTCGTCGGTGTCCGAGAGGAGCGTCACGCGCCGTCCGGGGCGGTCCGTGATCGTCTCGCCGTCCCGGCCTCCGAGCCTGCGGACGACGACCTGATCGGCGTCGAGCCCCGTCGCCGCCGAGCGTGCGTCGAAGTCGTCCCAGGCGCGGCGCCGGTCGTCATCGCTCTGCGCTGCCATCAGACTGCGCATGTACGTCCCGAGCCCACAGGCGGGCGCGTGGACGTTCACGAACGTCGCCGGCTCGTCGCCAGCCGTGCCGAACGTGTGGACAACGCCGCGGGGAACCTGGATCCACGAGTGCGGCTCGACGATCCGTTGCTCGCCTTCGAGCTCGAGGCGGACGGCCCCGTCGAGCACGAGGAAGCAATCCGCATGCCGGTCGTGCACGTGCATCGGCGGGGCCGGCGCTTCTGGCGAGAGGCGCGCGCTCGTGGCACCGAGACCATCCGTGTCGGCGAGCAGCACGACCTTGAGCTCGGCGCGGTCTGCCAGCAGCTCCCCGGCTCGCGCCTGCATGGTGTCCAGCCTACTCAGCGGTGTCCGCATGGGTCAGGGCTCGGCGTCCAGGCGTGTTCCAGGGCGACGGAAGACCGCCTGCATTCGTGCGACCTCGCCACGTGGGGACGAGCGGACGTCGAAGCCCGCGCAGATGGTCTCGCATGTCAGCTCGGCTGTCTCGCCGAGAGCGACCAGCTCGTGTGGCTCGTAGAGCTGCCAGGAGAAATCGTCGTTGTGGCCGTCCCCGTAGTCGAGCGTCGTGAAGAGACGCGCTCCCACGACGTGCTTGAGCTCCTCGGTGCGGCGACCGCCTCGCTCGATGATGTGCTGCCCTTGGTGCGCCCGGAACCACGACGGGTCGTAGACGTCGAGCACGAGCGCACCATTCGACGCGGTCTTCTCGGCCATCTGGGCGAAGACATCGGCATTCGTCGCCTCGTCGAACCAGCCGAAGCTGGCCCACATGCACATCACCGCGTCGAAGGTGCCCTCGAGCTCGCGCAGTGCCCGCATGTCGAGCTCGTGCACCGTAACTCCCGCAGCACGAGCGATAACGCCGACGCGCGGCTCGAGCTCGACTCCCGTCACCCGGTAGCCGCGCTCGAGCAGCGCACGTGCATGGCGCCCCGAGCCGCATGCCACGTCGAGGACGGTGGCAGGCGGTGGTGGAAGGACATCCAGCAGAAACGCGACTTCGCGCGCGGTCACCGTGTCGTCCGGCCGACCGAAGGTCTCGTACCAGGCGTCCGAGAAGCTGGGCTCGAGCGTCATGGCGAGCCAGCATGAGCTACGTCGAGCTCCACTGCCATTCGGCGTACTCCTTCCTCGACGGCGCCTCCCACCCGGAGGAGCTCGTCGTCCGGGCTGGGGAGCTCGGCTACCCGGCCCTCGCGCTCACCGACCACGACGGGGTCTACG
>JACDBY010000204.1 GCA_013694685.1 Actinomycetota bacterium | reverse complement strand
TCTCGGCGAGATAGAGCTCGAGCAGCCGATGGTGGCGGATCACCTCGAGCGCCACCCGTTCACCCTCCCCCGTCAGCGAGACGCCGCGGTACGGCGCATGCTCGGCGAGCGCGAGCGCCGCGAGCTTCTTCACCATCGCGCTCGCCGACGCGGGCGAGACGTGCAGCTCGCGTGCGAGCGCCGTCGTCGAGACCCGCCCACCCGAGGCGCCGAGCTTGTAGATCCCTCGCAGGTAGTGCTGGATCGCTTCCGAGAGGGGCGTCCGCGAAGCCATCGGGCGAGTCTAGAGAGGTTCCGGGGTCTGTCCCCGGAGGGGACTGACCCCCGTGCGACCGGCGTCGCTGCCGCCTCGGTGTTCGTCTGTCGTACGGGGGACAGACCCCTCCAGGGTCAGTCCCCGGTGAACCGGCGCGTCGGGCAGCTCCGTCGGCTACCGTCCGCCCGCCGTGGATGTCCGCGTGGGCCACAGCCCGGACCCCGACGACGCGTTCATGTACTGGGCGCTCACGACGGATCTCGTCGACACGCGGGGCTTTCGCTTCGAGCAGGTGCTCGCCGACATCCAGACCCTGAATCAGTGGGCGCGCGCGGCGCGGCTGGAGGTGACCGCAATCTCGCTCGCGGCGTACCCGTTCGTCCAGCAGGACTACGCGCTCCTCCCGCACGGCGCCTCGATCGGCTCGGGCTACGGGCCGGTGGTCGTCGCCCGTGAGAAGCTCGAGATCGACGAGCTACGGCGGCTCGAGATCGCCGTCCCGGGCGCGATGACGACCGCCTTCCTCGCGTTGCGGCTCGTACTGGGCGAGGTCGCCTACCGTGAGCTCCCGTTCGAGCAGATCCCCGACGAGGTTGCAAGCGGCCGCGCCGACGCCGGCGTCCTGATCCACGAGGGTCAGCTCACGTTCTCGGAGCACGGGCTCGTAAAGGCGCTCGATCTGGGGGAATGGTGGCTCCTCGAGACGGGCCTGCCGCTACCGCTCGGTGTCAACGTCGCCCGCCGCGACGTCGAGCGCCCTCGTGATCTCTCAGCCGTCCTCCGTGAGGCGATCACCTGCGGGCTCGAGCATCGCGCCGAGGCGCTCGAGTACGCGCTCCAGTTCGGGCGTGGAATCGACGCGGCGGTGGCGGACCGGTTCGTCGCGATGTACGTCAACGACCTGACGCAGGACTACGGGGACGAGGGGCGCTCGGCCGTCGTCGAGCTGCTCCGGCGGGGCGAGGCGATCGGAGCGCTTCCCGGGCCCGTGGCGGTGGATTGGATCGAATGAGAGGATCGAGCGTGTCCCTCACCGAGCAGAGGAGGAGTGGATCGTGATCCGAGTGTTCGTCGTCTACGAGGCCGAGCCGGAACCCGATCGGTACGAGCAGCACGCCGAGCTCTGCCGGGCGGTTCCGGGTGGAACCTTCCGGCACGGCAAGGTCTTCGGAACACCCATGGGCGAGCCGCGTTTCGCGTACTACGCCGAGTGGGAGTTCGCCGACATGGGTGCGTTCACGACCGCGGCGCGTACGCCGGAGTTCATGGCGACCGGCAAGGACGCCATGACGATGGGCGTGCCGTTCCAGGTGCACTTCGCCGAGATGGACGGATGACGCAACCGAGCCACCCGAGCCCGGTGGACCCGGCCGACCTCGGGTTCGAGACGATCGGCTACGAGAAGACGCCGCCACGCGCGACGATCCGGCTCAACCGTCCGGACGTCCTCAACGCGTTCGACTTTCGGATGCTTCGCGAGATCGCGCGGGCATGCGAGGACGCCTCCTGGGACGACGAGATCCGCGTCGTCGTCGTCACCGGCGAGGGTCGCGCATTCTGCGTCGGCGCCGACCTCCGCTCGTGGGAGAAGACGCTCGTCGGGAAGCCCCAGGAGTACTGGAAGTGGTTCGGCGCGTTCGTCGACATGCACGACCGGCTGCGCGAGCTCGGCAAGCCGACGATCGCACGGATCAACGGGATCGCCGTCGGAGGGGGCAACGAGTTGCAGATGGCCTGCGACCTCTCGGTCATCGTCGACGACGCGTTCATCCGTCACGTCGGGCTCGAGCACGGGTCGGTGCCCGCCGGCGGAGCGACCCAGTGGCTCCAGCTGATGGTCGGCGACCGGCGGGCGCGAGAGATCGTGTTCCTCTGCGACGAGATCCCCGCCCCGCAGGCCGCCGAGTGGGGCCTTGTCAACCGCGCTGTCCCCGCGGCCGAGCTCGACGCCGTCGTCGACGGGTGGGTCGAGAGCCTCGTGCGCAAGCTCCCGCAGACGACCCGCTATGCGAAGCGGCAGCTGAACGTGTGGCGCGACCTGGCGTGGCACCAGACCATCGGCCACGCCAGAGACTGGCTCTCCCTCTCCATGCTCGGTGACGAGGCGAAGGACGCGATCGAGGCCTTTCTCGCGAGTAGAGAAAAGCGCTGACGAGGTTCGTGTCCTGTGTCCGACTTCAGTCGGACACGTGCTCTTGCGACCGTTACGGCAGAGCACGTGTCGGACTGAAGTCCGACACGAGGGGGCTATAGGCTCCCGGCCATGGCCGACGAGGTGCTGACGAGCCGCGACGGCGCCGTCCTGACGATCACGTTCAACCGGCCCGAGGTCTATAACGCCTTCAACCGCGAGCTCCATGTGGCGCTCCGGGATGCGCTGACGGACGCGGCGCACGCATCGGTGCGCGCGGTCGTGATCACCGGCGCGGGCAAGGGCTTCTGCGCGGGACAGGACCTCAAGGAGTTCGGCTCGGTCGCGGGGACGGTCGACGAGGCCCTCGAGGAGACCTACCACCCGAACGTGCGACTCGTCCGCTCGCTCGCAAAACCGGTGATCGCCGCCGTCAACGGGCCCGCGGCCGGTGCAGGTCTCTCGTTCGCCTGCGCCTGCGACGTTCGCGTCGCGTCATCCGCGGCGACCTTCGTCCCGGGCTTCGTCGGGATCGGCCTGATCCCGGACGCGGGCGGCACCTGGTTCATCCATCGGTTGCTCGGGTTCTCGCGCGCGTTCGAATGGATGACCTCCAACCGGCGCCTCTCGGCCGCAGAGGCGCTCGAGTGGGGTCTCGTCTCGGAGGTCGTGCCCGCCGGGGAGTTCGAGGCGAGGATCGCCGAGCTCGCCGCCGAATGGGCGGCTCGACCGACACTCGCGATCGGGCGCACGAAGCGGCTCTTCGAGCATGCGTACGATGCTGCGCTCGAAGCGCAGCTCGCGCTCGAGGCCGAGCTCCAGCGGGAGTCGGTCGGGACCGCCGATTTCGCGGAAGGGGTGAACGCGTTCCTGGAGAAGCGTTCACCTGTGTTCACAGGAACCTGAGGAGGCGTCGTGTCGGAGAGCGAAACCGTGCAGGTCGATCCGAGCGCCATCCGATCCACCTCGTCGTCACCGACGATCTGCGACGGAACCGGCTCACCGTGTTCTTCCGTCTCTTCCTCGCGATCCCGCACTTCATCTGGGCCACACTGTGGGCGTTCGTCGCCTACCTGCTCGTGATCGTGGCGTGGTTCGTCGGTCTCGTACTCGGCCGCGTCCCGGACGGGATGCACAACTTCCTCGCTGCCTACGACCGCTACCAGACGCACGTCTATGCCTACTTCTCGCTCGCCGCGAATCCCTTCCCGGGCTTCACGGGCTCGGGCAACTATCCCGTGGACGTGGAGATCGACCCGGCCGCGAAGCAGAACCGGCTCGGGATCCTCTTCCGGCTGCTGCTCGTGATCCCCGCGGTCATCGTTCTCTACGTGCTCCAGCTCGTCGCCTACGTCGTGATGATCCTCGCCTGGTTCTACGCGCTCTTTGCGGGCAAGCTCAACAAGGGCATGCGCGACCTGCTTGCCTACTGGATTCGTTACCAGTCGCAGACGACCGGATACATCCTGCTCCTCACGGGCAGGTACCCGTCGTTCAGCGACGACTGAGCCCGCATGCGGGTCGAGGTCGACGACTACCACACGGGTGGCGAGCCGTTCCGGATCGTGACCGCGGGCGTGCCACCGCTCGCCGGCACGACGATCCTCGAGCGACGGCGGTACGCCCGCGAGCACCTCGACGCGTACCGCCGTTTTCTCGTCTTCGAGCCTCGCGGTCACGCCGACATGTACGGCTGCCATGTCGTGCCGCCGAACGATTCGGGAGCCGACGTCGGTGTCGTCTTCTTCCACAACGAGGGGTACTCGACGGCCTGCGGACACGGCACGATCGCGCTCGTCACCTGGGCGCTCGACACCGGCGTCGTCGAGCGGCGCGAGGGCGAAAACCACGTGACGGTCGACGTGCCGTCGGGTCGCGTCCAGACGTGGGCGACGGTCGAGGACGGCCGTGTTCGGTCGGTTCGCTTCCGCAACGTGCCCTCGTACGTCTGGGCGCGCGACGTCCCGGCCGCCGGCCGCCGGGTGGACGTCGCCTTCGGCGGCGCGTTCTACGCCACGGTCGAGGAGCGCGTCGAGCCCGCCGAGCTCGCGCGGCTGATCGCCCTCGGCCGCGAACTGAAGGCGGCGCTCGAGGCCGAGCACGACGTCGTCCACCCGCTCGAGCCGGAGCTGCGGGACGTCTACGGCGTCATCTTCTGGCAGCACGAGGCGGACGAGCCGCTCACGCAGCGCAACGTGACCGTGTTCGCGGACGGCGAGGTCGATCGCTCACCGTGTGGGAGTGGCACCTCGGCGCGCCTCGCGTTGCTCCATGACCAGGGGCGACTCGCGGTCGGAGAGGAGCTCCGCCACCGCTCGATCGTCGGCTCGGAGTTCGTCGGCCGGGTCGTGGCGGAGGCGGAGGTGGCCGGTCGGCCGGCGGTCGTGACCGAGGTCGAGGGGACGGCGTACAGGACCGGTCGCGCGTCGTTCGAGCTCGACCCGGACGACCCGCTGGGCGAGGGCTTCCTTCTCCGCTAATCCATACGTGATATGCTATATGCATGGTGCGGACATCGATCATGCTCGACGACGAGGTAGCCGCACGACTTCGGCGCGAGGCGCGTCGCCGGAACGTCTCGGTGGCGGAGGTCGTTCGCGAGGCGGTGGATGCCCATCTGCCGAAGAGTGAGCCGGGCCCCCTCTCCTTCTTTGCCGTCGGGGACGGGCCTCCGGACCTCTCCGAGCGGGTCGACGAATACCTGGCGGAGATCTACGAGGAGCGTCACGCGGGGCGATGACGCTCATGGTTGACGCGGGCCCCCTCGTTGCGGTCGCTTCTCGCAGAGACGGGGCACACGACCGTTGTGTCGAGCTGCTCAGCAGAGTGCCGCGACCCCTCGTCGTGCCGGTCTTGGTCGTGAGCGAGGCCGCACACTTGATCGGACGGCACGTCGGACCACATGCCGAGCGGGCGCTGGCCAACGCGTTCCGTGCCGGCGAGCTCGTCGTCGAGCCGGTCGAGTCGTCCGACTGGGATCGAATCTCCGAGCTCGTCGAGACGTACGAGGACCTACCCCTCGGAATCGTGGACGCATCCGTCGTCGCGACCTGCGAGCGGCTTGGCGTCACGCGCCTCGCGACTCTCGATCATCGGCATTTCGCCGTCGTCCGACCGCTCAACTGCGAGGCGTTCGAGCTGCTCCCTTAGATCGTCTTGAACTGCTCGAACGGCTGCCGGCAGTCGTCGCAGTAGCGGAGCGAGCGGCAGGGAGTGGGGCCGAAGAGATTCTCGAGCCGGGTCGCGGTCGAGTTGCACCAGGGGCAGCGGAACGCGCCCCGCTGGAGCTGGACAAGTGTCGGCGGCTCGGGCGCCCGCGGGGTCGGCGGCGCGAAGCCCGCTGCGCGGAGCTTCTCGCGCCCCTCGGCCGTGATCCGGTCTGTCGACCAGGAGTCGTCGAGCACCACCTCGACCTCCGGCTCGCCACCGAGTCCGCGGATCGCGTCCTCCATCTGCGACCGCATCAGGTCGAGCGCAGGACACCCCATGAAGGTGGGCGTGAATTCGACGTGGACGCAGCTCTCCTCGATCCGGACGTCCCGCACGACACCGAGGTCGACGATCGAGATCACCGGGAGCTCGGGGTCGGGGATCTGCGCCAGGGCCCACCAGACGGCCTCCGCCGACAGTGGCGCTAGAGCAGGTGTCTGACTGAAGTCAGACACCGGGCTCACCAGCGCGCTCCGGCCGGTGCCGAGCGACGGACGGAGGTCATCTCCTCGAGCAGGTCTGCGAGCTCCGTCTCGTGCTTGCCTCGGGGCACGGGGTCGACGTCGGGCAGCGACCGGCCGAGCTTCGCCTCGACGCGGGTGACGAGCTCGGGTCGGAGCTCGTCGTCGAGCACGCCGAGCGCGTAGGGCCAGAGCTCGTCCAGGGCTGCGTCGAGCCGAGGCCGGCCCTCGTCGGAGCCGAGCAGCCGGTCGATCCACATCTCGGCGTGGATGCGGTGGTAGACCTCCTCGCGGTCGATCTTCGCGGCGATGCCGGCGAGCTCGGCGTCGTCGGACGCCTTCAGCACCTCGAGGCGAACCGCGTCGGCCGTCTCGTAGAGCCAGTGGCGCGCGATCGTGCGCGCCCACTCGAGCCGGCGCAGCTCGACGAGCGGGGCTGAGCGGTACTCCGCGACGGGACGATCGAAGGCGACCGCGTCGGCGTCCGTCCCGAGCTCGCGCGCGGCGAGCTCGTAGAGCGCCCGCGCGTGCCCAATCTCGTTCTGCGCGATCGACGAGAACGCGACGTCCTCTTCGAGAAACGGCGCGATCCCCGTCCACTCCGAGTTCCGCCAGCCGAGGATGAGCTCGTCGTCTGCGAGGTCAAGGAGAAGGTCCACGCGGGACGGAGAGCTCATGTCTTCCCCCGCCGGAAAGTGCGTCGCGTAAGCGCGTGGCACTGTCCGGCGCAGAGCTCGTCGTCGGCCAACGAGAGCAGAAGGTCGACGCGGCCGCTCATGGTGTCCCAGGCTCGTCGCGACGCGAGGAGCCGGCAAGCTCCCGCGCTTCCTTCAGACGTTCTTTCAGGGAGTAGCCGTCGACCCGGCGGTACTTGAGGTCGAACTCGTCGACGAAGTCGTCGATCTCCTGCACGGCGTCGCGTGGCACGAGCCAGAGGGCATCCGACTCGCCGCGGCGGCCGTACTGCTCGCGCGCGTAGATCTCGGCGAAGCGCTCGTCCGGCGCTGCGATCGAGCCGGCGTGCTGCATCGCCGCGCCGGGGCGCTCCCGGCGGAAGACCTCGTAGACCGAGGGCACTACGCCGCCTCGGCGAGCACCGTCCGCGCGACCCAGTCGACCTCGGTTCGCGAGAGGCGCCGGAAGGCGAGGCGCTCCTGGGAGGCCGGACCATGACCCGAGACGACGGCCATCAGCTCGTTCCAGTCGGGCTCGGTGTACGCCCAGACGCCGTCGTCACCGCGCCGGAGCTTCGGGTCGGGAAGAGTCAGCCCGAGCTCCCACACCTGCGGGACGTAGCCCTCGAGGAACTGCTGGCGCGCCTCCTCGTTCGGCTGGCTCTTGATGCGCCAGCGAACCATCGGATCGTCCTCGGCGGGGATCGGGTTGCCGTGGAACATCATGAGCGGCGCCCACCAGCGGTCGAGCGCCTCCTGCACGAGCTCGCGCTGCGCGTCCGTGCCGGTCACGAGGGTGAGGATCACGTCGCGGCCGTGGAGGATGTGAAACGACTCCTCCCAGCAGATCTTTCGCATGATCCGGGCGTAGGGCGCGTACGAGCACTTGAGGAGCGCCTTCTGCGAGATGATCGCGGCCGCGTCGACGAGCCAGGCGATCACGCCGACGTCGCCCCATGTACGCGTCGGGTAGTGGAAGACGTTGTGGAACTTGGACTTTCCCGCGATCAGGTCGTCGAGGCACACCTCGCGCGGCTTGCCGAGATCCTCGACGACGCGATAGAGGAGCTGTGCGTGCCCGACCTCGTCCTGGATCTTCGCCGTCAGGGCGAGCTTCCGCTGGAGCGTTGGTGCGCGGAGGATCCAGTCGCGCTCGGGGAGGACACCCATGAGCTCGGAGTTCGCGTGCATCTCGATGAACTTCGTCAGTCGCTTGCGGTACTCGTCGGGCATCCAGTCGCCGGTCTCGACGAGCCCGCCGGACTGGACGTGGGCGAGGAATGACTCGGTCCGATCCTCGGTGCGTGCGTCCATGGTCTCCATCCGGCAATCCTACCGAACGATCGGTAGCATCGTCCAATGACCCCCCGGCGGACAGCGCTCGTCGCGGCAGCGGCCAGGCTCTTCGCCGAGCGCGGCTACCACGGCACCTCGATGGCCGACCTCGCCGAGGCGCTCGGGGTGCAGAAGGGCTCGCTCTACTCGCTGACCGAGTCGAAGCAGGCCCTACTCGTCGACGTGACCCGCGACGGCGCGGCCGCCTTCGGCAGGGCGCTCGACAGCGTGCCGGACGAGGCGGAGCCGCTCGAGCGCCTCCGGCGCGCGCTCCGCGCCCACCTCGAGGTCGTCGCCGGCCAGCTCCACGCGGCGACGGTCTTCACGCGCGAGTGGCGCTTCCTCGAGGAGCCCGAGCTGACGGCATTCCGCGTCGAGCGCCGCCGCTACGAGGAACGCTGGCGGGCACTCTTCCGCGAGGCGTCGGAACGCGGCGCGCTGCGCTCGGACCTCGACGTCGAGGCGGCCGTGCTCCTCGTTCTCTCGGCCGCGAACTGGGCCTACACCTGGCTGCGCCCGGGCGCCGACACCGCCTCGCTCGCCGACCGGTTCTTCGCGATCCTCCTCGACGGCGTGCGCGGCTACGCCCCTCCCCGCTCCTAGCGTGGCCTCGCTCCTGATCGTCAATCCGCGCTCGAGCCGCGTGGACGACCGCGTCGTCGCGCGTGTCCAGGCCGCCTTGCCCCCCGGACTCGAGCTCATCCGCACGGAGCGACCGGGCGACGCGACGGGGATCGCCCGTGAGCACGAGCGGGCGGTCGACGCGATCTACGTCCTCTCGGGTGACGGGACGTACAACGAGGTGCTGAACGGCGTGACGGGCGCGACACCTCTCGGGTTCCTGCCCGGCGGCGGGACGAGCGTGCTCCCGCGCGCGCTCGGGCTCGGCCGCGACCCGGTCCGCGCCGCGACGCTCGTCTCGCGTGGGACGACGCGGCGCATCGGCATCGGGCGGGTGAACGGTCGGCGGTTCGCGTTCAGCGCCGGAATCGGCTTCGACGCCGAGCTCGTCCGGCTCATCGACGCGCGTGGCCGCGACACGGAGGGCCGTCGGCCAAGCGACCTTGCGTTCGTCCGGGCTGCGTTCGGCTTGCTCGCGCGTCACCGCGGTCGTCTCGACGAGCGGCTCGAGGTGGTGGGTGCAGGTCGTGCGGCATTTGCGCTCGTCGCGAACTGCGAGCCCTACACGTATCTCGGTCGGCTCCCGCTCCGGGTCTCGGG
>JACDBY010000199.1 GCA_013694685.1 Actinomycetota bacterium | reverse complement strand
CGTACGGGACGGCAAAACATCCCCCTCGACCCACTGCGAGGTGGGAGTCCTCCGGGCCTTCTGTGACGTCGTCCACTCCCGGGGACGGCTGGTACCCGCGTGTCGACCTCAATCGAGGAGATCGGGCGTGTCGCGCTCACCCCGAACGAGGGAACGGGGAGTTCCGGCTGGCGGCCGCGAGCGCCATCGCGGTGAGGAGTGTCGTTTGTGACATTTCATCGTGGGTAAGGTGGCGACCGTGCCCTCAGGTCGCGAGTTCGCAGGTGAGGCGGTTCGGTCAGACCGTGTCTCCTATTGGCTCGACTCGGCGCCGGGGACGACGTACGGCGAGCTGAGCGGCGATCTTGAGACGGAGGTCGCGGTCGTCGGGGGAGGGATTGTTGGCATTTCTGTCGCGGCTCTGCTCGCCGAGCGCGGCGTCGATGTCGTTCTGCTCGAGGCCGGGCGGATTGCCGCGGGCGTCTCGGGGTTCACGACCGCGAAGGTCACGGTCGGTCAAGGTGTCGTCTACTCGCGGCTCGAGCGTGCGCACGACGCGGAGACCGCGAGGCTGTTCGCGGAGGCGCAGGTGGCGGCGCTAGATCACGTCCGCGCTTTCGTCGCCGACCACGAGATCCGCTGCGACCTGGAGGAGCGATCGAACTACGTGCTCGGCGTCTCCGACGACGAGCTCGACACGCTTCGTGAGGAATGCGCCGCCGCCCAGCGCGCGGGGCTTCCGACAGAGTTTGTCACCGACGCCGAGCTCCCGTTGGGAGCGATCGGCGCCGTCTGCCTCGAGGGCCAGGCCCAGTTCCATGTCCGCAAGTACCTGCTCGGGGTGGCGGAGGCCGCGGCCGGGGCGGGCGCGACGATCCTGGAGCGCGCGCACGTTCACGCGGTGGAGGGAGACGGACCGTACCTCGTCCGAGCCGGCGGCGGCGGCGTTCGCGCGGAGCGCGTCGTCGTCGCGACGCACTATCCGATCGTCGAACAGGGTTACTTCGCGACGCGAATCCATCCGCGACGTTCCTATGCGGTCGCCGCGCGGATCGCGGAGGATGCGGTCCCCGACGGGATGTTTATCAACATCGGGACGCCGACCCGGTCGTTCCGAACGGCACCACTCGACGGAGGCGGCCGGCTCCTGATCCTCGGCGGGGAGGGCCATCGCGTCGGCCAGGACGACGACACGTCGGGGCGCTACGCGGCATTGGAGCGGGCTGCGCGCGAGCACTTCGGGATCGACGCCGTCGAGTACCGGTGGTCGACGCAGGACAACTTCTCGGTCGATGGGCTGCCGTTCGTCGGCACCGTCGGGAATGAGGGCAGCGGGTTGTACGCGGCCACGGGTTTCGGCGGTTGGGGGATGACGGGCGGGACGATGGCTGCCCTGCTCATCGCAGACCTGATCGGTGGGAAAGAGCAGCACTGGGCTCGCGTTTTCGACGCTCGCCGGATGGGCGCAACCGGGGCAGTCCGCAGGTTCGTGACCGAGAACGTCAACGTCACGGCCCAGCAGGTCGGCGGGCGGCTCGCCTCACGCCCGGAGGGGGTCGAGGGGCTGACGCAGGGGGAGGGGCGCGTCATCTCGCTCGACGGCCGCGACGTGGCGCTCTTCCACGGCCCCGACGGCCTGTCGGCTGTATCCGCTGCGTGTACGCACATGGGCTGCGTCGTCTCGTGGAACACGGCCGAGACGACGTGGGACTGCCCTTGCCATGGCTCTCGCTTCGCCCCCGACGGCATGGTGCTCCATGGGCCTGCGCTAAAGGACCTCGAGGCCGTGGAGCTGCCCACGAACGCCACCAGTGGAGAGATTTCTGGTCAGGCCGAGGCCTCCGCATGAGCTGGGCGGCGCTCGGAGCGTGGCTCGCGACCACAATCGGGGGAGCGACGCTGGCTGTCCAGTGGATCCGGCACGGCGGGCCCGGCCAGGACGGAGGGATTCGCTCCACTCGACTCCTCGGTCACGCTTCGCTCGCCGTGCTCGGTCTGGCTCTCTGGATCGCGTATCTCGCGTCGGACCGGGAGCTGCTGGCGTGGATCGCCGTCGTCCTCCTCGCCGTCGTCGCGGCGATCGGCTTCTCGATGCTCGCGATGTGGCTCAGAGGACGCTCCGGCTCGGATCACACACGACTCCCGGCCGAGGCCAGCTTCCCCTTGCCTCTCGTCCTCGGGCACGGCGCTCTCGGGGTGACGACGCTCCTGCTCAGCACGCTCGCAGCCTCCGGCGTCGGCTGAAATCGACCTCCCACGCCCGGGCGCACCGGATGGCGAGCGAGATGCTCGCTCGCTTGGTCTCCGGGCATGGCAGCGGTGGCAGATGAAGGTGAGCCAATCCCGGGTTCGCGGAGGCCCTCGTAGCCAGGTTCTGTCCTGGCGGGAAGCGAGGCTCTTGCGATGTCACGTCATCGGAAGTACCCGGAGGAGTTGTTGGAGCGCGGTGCGCGGCTGGTGTTCGAGTCAGGTCGTCCGGTCGCGCATGTCGCTGCTGAGCTCGGGATCGGCCCGGAGTCGCTGCGCAAGCGGGTGCGCCAGGCGGAGGCCGGACGGCGGTCTGCGCGGCGATCTGCTGACCAGCTCGGAGCGGCAGCGGCAGCGGCGGCTGCGTGAGCTGGAGTGTGAGGTGCGTGAGCTGCGGCGCGCGAACGAGATCTTGAAGACGGCGAGCGTGTTTTTCGCCAGCGAGCTCGATCCGACCCGATCGAGGTGAGCGCGTTCATCGACAGCGAGCGCGTCCGTTCGGGGTCGACTTCCAGCGGGCGAGGGGCGAGCGCTGCGCCCGCGCGGTCGAGGACGAGCGGCTGTCGCCCGGATCCGCGAGCTGCACAAAGGCCAACTCCGAGGCGTACGGCTCGCGACGGATCTGGAAGACGCTGCTGCGTGCCGACGAGACCGTCGGCCGCGGCCGGGTCGAGCGTCTGATGTCGAGCAACGGCATCCAGGGCGCCAAGCGGCGGCGGACGACCGTGCCCGGCGGGCAGGCGCGGGGCGCGCATCGCACTCACGATCGTTACCCGCATCTGACGACGCCTATCTAGGCCGCGGTCGGGCGCTGTTTCACGATCCTCGGCGAGAGCGCGGGAGGAGCCGTGAAGCCGGCGATACGGGAAGCTGACCGGCTTCGTCTTGTGCGCCTTGTCAAAGGCGGCGCCTCCTCCGCGTCGAGACCGGCCCGCCCGAGCGAACAACGGGTTCAGAATGGCGGCGCGTTTGGCGAGCCGCAAGTCGTGTAGAGTAGGCCCCGGATGGGTGGGACTGTCCGGTGGCATGAAGGAGTGACAGTTGTCCATCTCATATCTGCCGTCTCTTGAGCAGCTCGATGCTGACGGCGCTATTCGGGAGACGGCGGCAAAGGTTGACCCGGGGACGCGAGCAGCGTTCTTGCGGAAGGCTGGCGTCGGTCTCGGCGCGGTCGCCGCAGGCGGCGCGTTCGCTGGCGGCGTACCGGGTATCGCCCGGGCCGCAACGGTGCCGGCGAGCGACATCGCGATTCTCAACTTCGCTTTGACGCTCGAGTATCTCGAGTCGGAGTTCTATAACCAGGCCAACAGCAACAAGATCTT
>JACDBY010000160.1 GCA_013694685.1 Actinomycetota bacterium | reverse complement strand
CGTGATCGAGCGGGCACGCGGGGTCGGCGGTGACGTCCTGCTCTTCGGTCACTCGCACTGCCTCCGCGCGCTGACGGCCCGCTGGCTGGGACAGCCGGTGACCGACGGCCGGCTCTACCGGCTCGACACTGCGACGGTGTCCGTGCTGGGGTACGAGCGCGAGACGCCGGTGCTCGTCCGCTGGAACGCGTAGTGCGTCGGCGGCTGACGTCTCACCGAAGACCGGTGTAGGTCCCGGACCTGTCGCCCGGCACCTGGCGCGCACGGTTAGAGTGTGTTTGTGATTGGGAGGCAAAAACTTGAAGAGACGCCGTGAGGCTTGCGCTTGCACAACTCGACGTCGTCGTCGGCGACCTCGACGGCAACGTCGAGCGGATCGGACAGGCGATCGGCGAGGCGACCGCCGCACACGCTGACCTCGTGGTCTTCCCCGAGCTCGCCGTCACCGGCTATCCGCCCGAGGATCTGCTCCTCCGTCCCGGGTTCGTCCGCGCGGCGCGCCGTGCCGTCGACGAGATCGCGCGGGGCTGCACCGACACGGTCGCGCTCGTCGGTGCGCCCGCACTCGACCGCGACCTCTCGAATGCCGCCTTTGTCTGCGCAGGTGGGCGCGTCGCGGGCATCTATCGCAAGCATTTCCTCCCGAACTACGGCGTCTTCGACGAGCACCGGTACTTCGCCCCGGGTCGCGACCTCGTGCTTCTCGGTCTCGGCGAGGTGCTCGTCGGGCCGACGATCTGCGAGGACCTCTGGCAGCCCGGCCCGCCGGCGACCGACCTCGCGCTCGCGGGAGCGATGCTGCTCGTCAACCTCTCGGCCTCGCCGTTCCACGTGGGCAAGGCCGAGGACCGCGAGGAGATGCTCGTCACACGCGCTCGCGACAACGCCGTGTACATCGCATTCTGCAACCTCGTCGGCGGCCAGGACGAGCTCGTCTTCGACGGGCATTCGGTCGTCCTCGACGACGAGGGCGAGGTGATCGCTCGCGCGCCCGGGTTCGAGGAGGCCCTGCTCGTCGTCGATCTCGATCCGACCGAGGTCGTCGGGCGCCGGCTGCGCGACGTGCGGCGCCGCGAGCTGGAGCGTTCGCGGGGCGGCGCGCCGATTGCGACGACGATCGAGCTGGCGTCGCCGCGCGCCCCGGCCGAGTCGGTTGCGC
This sequence comes from Actinomycetota bacterium, assembly GCA_013694685.1. GTDB lineage: Bacteria > Actinomycetota > Thermoleophilia > Gaiellales > Gaiellaceae > Gaiella. The sequence continues at coordinate 1,032 of JACDBY010000160.1, read as the reverse complement.
CGGCGGTCGCCGCGTTCGCGCCGGAGCTCGAGCAGATGCGGCTCGCGCTCGGCCTGGGTCTCCGGGACTACGTCGGGAAGAACGGGTTCAGCGACGTCGTGATCGGCATCTCGGGCGGGATCGACTCGGCGGTGACGGCGGCGATCGCTGTCGACGCGCTCGGCCCCGATCGCGTCCACACCGTCTCGATGCCCTCGCGCTACTCGTCGGAGGGCACGCGCGACGATGCACGGCGCGTGAGCGAGCACCTCGGCGTCGGCTTTCGCGAGCTGCCGATCCAGACGGTGGTCGAGACCTTCGACGCGGCGCTCGGCGGGCTCGAGGGCCTTGCGGCCGAGAACCTCCAGGCGCGGATCCGCGGGACAATGCTGATGGCGCTCTCGAACACCCACGGCTGGCTCGTGCTCGCGACAGGCAATAAATCCGAGATGGCGGTCGGCTACTCGACCCTCTACGGGGACATGGTCGGCGGGTACGCGCTCCTGAAGGATGTCTTCAAGACAGACGTCTTCCGGCTCGCGCGCCACCTGAACGAGCGCGCCGGACGCGAGCTGATCCCGGTCACGACGATCGAGCGACCGCCGACGGCCGAGCTGCGTGCCGACCAGCGCGACGACCAGTCGCTCCCGGCATACGACGAGCTCGACCGTGTCCTCGAGGCGTACGTCGAGCTCGACCGCTCGCGCGAGGAGCTCCTCGAGCAGTTCGATCCCACGGTGGTCGAGAAGACGCTCTCGCTCGTCGACTGCGCCGAGTACAAGCGCCGTCAGGCGGCACCGGGCGTCAAGCTTCGGCCACGCGCCTTCGGCCGCGACTGGCGCACACCGATCACGAACCACTGGCGGGGCTGAAACCCGTGTTCCCTTTGTCCGACTTCAGTCGGACACGTGCTCTCGCGTGCTCGCTCAGACCCCGACATCGATCGGCTCGCCGGACGGACCGTCGCGCAGGAGCTCGCGAAGGAGAGCGACGAGCCGCCGTGGCGAAAAGAGGGCCCCTCGAACGTCTTCGAGCTCGTCGAATGTCCACCAC
>JACDBY010000153.1 GCA_013694685.1 Actinomycetota bacterium | reverse complement strand
GAATCACGGCGAGCCTGTCGATCGGCGCCTGCGGCAGCGTGTCGCGGAACCAGCCCGGCAGGAAGCGCACGCGATCGTCGAGCAGGTCGTAACGCGCGAAGTTCGCCTTGACCTCCTCGAGAGTGACGGCGAGCTCGGGCACCGTGTGATGGATGTCCCCTGCGTCGGCTGGGTACTGATCCGGGTTTGGCGGCGGCAGGCCCTGGAAGGAGTCGGCGAGCCAGACGCGGCGGTCCTCGCTGCCGTGAGCCTTCAGCACGGCCCGCATGAAGATACCCGAGCCGCCCCTCCAGACGCCCGCCTCGACCAGGTCGCCGGGGACCTCGTTGCTGAGAACCGATTCGATGCATTGCTGGAGGTTGTCGAGGCGCCTCATGCCGATCATCGTGTGCGCGCTCGGAAGCCACTCCCGTCCCTCGAGCCGCGCGTCGTCCTTCACCGGCTCGGGCCGCAGGACCCGGAGGCCGCGCGACTCGAATGCCGCGATGACCCAGCGCTTCCAGCGGCTACGCGACGCGACCGGACGCAGCTCGACGTCGCCGTAGATGCGGTTCGTCAGGCACTCCTTCATCAGGCTCAGGTACAGCTCGCCGGGGTCGGCGACGCTACTCATGGTCCTCGCCCTGACTCTCGGGGCTCCCGCCGTCTCCCGCAAGTCGGAGCCAGGAGGAAGATGTCAGGACGGGTCCGTAGAACGGGTAATACGGCTCGCCGTTGTCGAAGCTGTTCCTCCACTCCACGTCGAACGCAGACACGTTCTGCAGGTTGTCAAGTGTGCCGAGATACCGATCGTGGAGGCTGACGCTGATCAGATAGCGGCCGGCTCCGAGCCCGAGGCGTGGGATCGTGCACTCCACACGGCTGCGATCCGAGATCGGCTCGAGGCCGTCGCCCTGGAAGTACGAGGCGACTGTGGTGATCCGTCGGCCGAACGCGTCCTCGATCGACGCGGCGAGTCGCGGCTCGCGCAGCGGTGCGGGAGGATCGACGACGAACTCGATCGTCAGCGGGCTGTCGGGCTCGTATCGGGCGCTGGGCGAGCCCGTCGCGTCCTTGAGCGTGAGCTGAGCGATGAACGCCCCGCTCTTTGAAAGCCGCGCGGGATGCTCGGAGAGGTCGACGTCGCTGCCCGCCGACGGCAGCGACTCGGCCAGGTACGCCGCGACAACGTCCGTGGTCGCCCCGTCCGCTTTGACCATTCCTCGGTCGAGGTAGATGGCCCGATCGCAGAGCTGCTCGACAGCGGCCATGGTGTGGCTCACGAACACCACCGTTCTTCCCTCCCTGCCGACCTCTTGGATCCGACCCAGGCACTTCCGCTGGAAGGCGATGTCGCCGACTGCGAGCACCTCGTCGACGAGCAGGATCTCCGGCTCGAGGTGGGCGGCGACGGCAAACGCCAGTCGTACGTACATCCCGCTCGAGTATCGCTTCACGGGCATGTCGATGAACTGCTCGATCTCGGCGAAGTCGACGATCGCGTCGAACTTGCGCCGGACCTCTGACTTTCGCATACCTAGGATCGCCCCGTTCAGGTACGTGTTGTCGCGGCCTGTCAGCTCGGGATGAAAGCCGGTTCCTACCTCGAGCAGGCTGCCGAGGCGCCCCCGGAGGTCAGCCGAGCCCTCGGTCGGCTCGGTGACCCGGGAGAGGATCTTCAGGAGCGTGGACTTCCCGGCGCCGTTCCGGCCGACGACGCCGACCACTTCCCCTTCCAGGATGTCCAGTGAGACGTGACGGAGGGCCCAGAACTCTTCGTGCCGGCGAGCCGGCGGTGTCCGCTGGCCCGCAGTCCGTAGGCGCTGAAGTGCTGCCTCGCCGGCTGAGGCGATCGCGTCGCGCAGCGTGTCGTGACCACCTCGGCGCAGTGACAGCCGGTAGCGCTTTCCGAGGTCATCGATGCGGATCGCGATCTCGCTCATGCGTCAAACCACGTCCGCAAAGGCCCGCTCGGTGACGCGGAAGTAGGTCAGGCCGGTCACGAGCACGCCGGCGACGACAAAGGCGGAGACCACGACAGCCGGACCAACTTCGACCTGGGTGCCAAAGAGCGCCCAGCGGAAGCTCTCGACGGCGCCCGCCATCGGGTTCAGTCCCAGCAGCGATCGCCACGACTCCGGCAGCATCGTGCTCGAGTAGGCGATTGGTGTGGCGAAGAACCAGAACTGCGTCAGGAACGGCACCAGGTGCTGGATGTCGCGGTAGCGCACGTTCAGTGCC
>JACDBY010000120.1 GCA_013694685.1 Actinomycetota bacterium | reverse complement strand
CCCTGGTGGCCGTTCAGGTAGGCGAGGAAGACGATCCCGACCTTGTAGTGGTAGGTCGGCTGTTGGAAGACGTGGCGCGCGAGCGGGAGGGTGGGCACGAGGATCTCGTCGAAGCGCTGAGGCGCGCCTGCGTCGAGCGCCCGAAGCGCTGCCGCTGCGGCGGGAGCGATCGGGTCGAAGATGCCGAGCAACGCATCGCTCGCGCCCTGGTCGTCCCCCCGGATGAGGCTCGGGTAGTTCAGATCGTCTCCCGTGTACATGCGCACCCCTTCGGGCAGCAGCCGGCGCATCGCGGCCTCGCGCCCGGCATCGAGCAGTGAGATCTTGATGCCTTCGACGCGGTCGCTGTGGTCTGCTACGAGATCGAGAACGAGCGCCGATGCTGCGTCGAGGTCGTCCGATCCCCAGTAGCCGGCCAGCGCGGGGTCGAACATCGGCCCGAGCCAGTGGATGATGACCGGCCTCGAGGCCTGCGACAGCACCGCGTCGTAGACGCGACGGTAGTCGTCAGGATCCGATGCGGCCCCCGCCAACGCACGGCTCGCCATGACGATTGCGGCCGCGCCCTGCCCCTCGACGAAGGCGACCTGCTCGAGGTAGGCCTCGAGGACTTGCTCGAGCGAGTACGAGCGCCCGGCGTCGAGCTGGTCGGTGCCGGCCCCGCAGGCGATCCGCCCTCCGACTGCCTTCCCTTCGGCGACCGAGCGACGGATCAGCTCCCGGGAGGTGGCCCAGTCGAGTCCCGAGCCGCGCTGGGCAGTGTCCATCGCCTCCGCGACGCCGAGGCCGTACGACCAGAGATGGTGGCGATAGGCGAGCGTCGCCTCCCAGTCCACGTTCGCCCGGCCCCCCGGGCCCCACGTCACGAGGGGGTTGCAGACGACGTGGGCTGCTGCGTAGAAGACACGGTTTCGAAGCGGTGTAGAGACGGGCTCGTAACCCGCGGGCTCGCCCAACCTGTAGGGAGCAAGGGTCCCATCCGCACACGGAAGGACGAGCTCCTCGCCTACAAGCGCCCCGGTCACACCGTCAGCTCTGGTATCCCGAGTGCTCGCCGCTCCGTCCAGGATCGACGACCGAGCTCGGCGAGCTGAACGCCCCTGGCGCCCTCGAGGAAGTCCCACGGGAACGGCTCGTCGCACACCACGTGCCGCAGGAAGAGCCTCCACTGGAACGCGAAGGCATTCTCGTACTCGTGCGAGTCGGGTACTTCCTGCCAGGCGGCGCGGTAATCGGTGGGGTCTGCCACGTCGGGATTCCAGACCGCCCGCGGCGTCGCCTCGCGCGCCTGGATCTTGCACCTGCGCAGTCCGGCGACGGCGCTGCCGTTGGAGCCGTCCACCTGCAGCTCGAACAGCTCCTCCCGGTTCACGCGGACACACCAGGAGGAGTTGAGTTGGACGACGATGCCTTCCCCGACCTCGAACGTCGCGTAGGCGGCATCGTCGGCGGTCGAGCGGTACGGCCGGCCCTGCTCGTCAGACCGCCCGAGAACGTGCGTCGCACCGAGGGCGGAGACACTCTGAACGGGTCCGAGGATGTGATCGAGGACGTAGCGCCAGTGGCAGAACATGTCGAGGACGATGCCGCCGCCGTCCTCCTCGCGGTAGTTCCAGGACGGGCGCTGCGCCGCCGGCTCGGGCCCCTCGAACACCCAGTACCCGAACTCGCCCCGCGCAGCAAGGATGCGGCCGAAGAATCCCTCGTCCACGAGCCGCTTCAGCTTCAGCAGTCCGGGGAGGAAGAGCTTGTCCTGGACCACGCCGTTCTTCACCCCTGCCTCCTGCGCGCGCCGGACGAGGTCGAGCGCAATTGCCGTGTCGGGCGCGATCGGCTTCTCGCAGTAGATGTGCTTCCCAGCCGCGATCGCAGCCCTCACGGCGGAGGGGCGCTCACTTGTGATCTGGGCGTCGAAGTAGATCGGATAAGCGGGGTCGTCGAGGGCGTCTTCCAGCCTCGTGGTCCAGCGGTCCAGCCCATGCTGCTCGCACAGCGCCCGCAACTTGTCCTCGCTGCGGCCTACGAGCAGCGGCTCCGGCCAGACGACTCCGCCGTCCGGGAGCGCGATGCCGCCGCTGCTCCGAATGGCGAGGATCGAGCGAACCAGGTGCTGGTTTGTGCCCATGCGGCCCGTGACCCCGTTCATGATCACTCCGACCGTCCGCCGGGCGGACGTCTGCGCCGACCCTGCGCCCGTCAACGAAGCCAGTCGTCGAGGTGGCTGCGGACGTAATCGTCGTCGCAGAGGTGCGGGTACGCTTGCTCCACCCTGTCGATCTCCTCGAGCTGACCCGTCGAGAGGCGCTCGCGCGGGTCGAGACACCAGGTGCCGGCGAGGAGCCCCTGCCGTCGCAGCACCTCGTGGATTCCGGCAATGCAACCCGCGAAGTCGTTGGCTGCGTCAAAGACTGCGGCGTTCAGGTCGGTCACCTCCTGGGACAGCGTGAGCACCTCGGCTGGGATGGACTCGGCCGACCGCCATGCATTGGTCTTCGCGAGCAGCTCGACAGCGCGGGCCGTCCCGACCGCCCACTGTCCGAGCAGGCCGCCGACGATGTGCGCCTCGCGTCCCTCCAGCCGGTAGCGCGAAATGAGATCGATGACGATCGAGTCGTCGTTTCCGGTGTAGAGGATGACGTGCTCCTCCCGCCCTTCTTCGAGGACTGCGCGGACGACGTCGAATGTCCGGTAGCGGCTGAACGGAGCGACCTTGATGCCGACGACGGTCTCCAGTGAGACGAACCGACGCCAGAAGTCGACGTCGAGCACGCGGCCACCGACGGCGGGCTGGAGGTAGAAGCCGAAGAGCGGGATGACGTCGGCGATCGCACGGCAGTGCAGCAGGAGGTCATCGTTTCCGAGCTCGTCGAGCCCGCTGAGGCTAAGAAGTCCGGCGTTGTAGCCGAGGCCGGCCGCCAACTCGGCCTCTGCCACTGCCTGCTTGGTGTGACCGCAGACGCCCGCGATCAAGAGCGGCGCCCGATCGCGTTCGCGCGCGGTCTCGGCGGCGAGCTCGAGCACGGGCTGGAGCAAGCCCACTGCCCGGATCGCGAACTGCGTCGTGTGGACGCCGACGGCGAGACCGCCTGCGCCGGCTGCCGTGTAGTAGCGGGTGAGCGCACGCTGGCGCTGCTCATCGAGCTTCCGCTCGGGTGTCAGGGCGAGCGGATGGGCCGGAATGACGAGTCCCTCGGCGAGCCGCCGCCGCAGGTCGGCCAGCCTGGCGGATACGACCTCCGTGGCGGCCATCTCAGAAGACCCCGTCGCGAACGTCGAAGCGTGTTGGCTTCTCGAGTGTCGGACCGCTCGTGCGGATCCACGCCGCTGTCCACTCGACGAGCTCGTCGAGTGGCACGCGCGGCATTCCGAAGAGCTCGTGGCAGCGGCCGGCGTTCGACAGGAGCGCGGTCTTTTGCTCGCTTCCAACGAAGGACGGCGCCGGGGCGGAAAGGAGGTCTGAGAACCTGCACGCGACTTCGCGCACGGAGATCGTCTCGGGCCCGGTCAGATTGAGGACGGCGGCCGGGCTCGCGCAGAGCGTGAACGCCTGCAGGAGCACGGCGTTCGCATCGCCCTGCCAGATCGTGTTCACATGTCCCGACTCGAGTGCAATCGGCTTTCCCTTGGCGACCCGTGTCGCGATGTCGAGTAGGACGCCGTACCGCAGGTCGGTCGCGTAGTTGAGTCGGATGAGCGCGACCGGCGTCCCGAAGCGCTCGGCCGTCGACTCGAAGAGCCGCTCGCGGCCGAGACAGGACTGCGCGTACTCACCTACCGGCGAGGGCGATGTCTTCTCC
>JACDBY010000094.1 GCA_013694685.1 Actinomycetota bacterium | reverse complement strand
GAAGCCCCGCGCGGGTCATCCGCGAGGTTCCACAGGACGAGCTGCTCCCCGACAGGTAGACGATCCTCGGCATGGTCTGCACCGGCGGACGCCGGTCGCGCGTGGGACAGCCCCCCTACGGGGCCAGACCCCGGGGCCAGTCTTCAGGGCAGTCAGTCAGCGCGTCCTGACGACCGCGAGTCGGTAGGCAACCGGCGGGGCGCTCGGTGCGGTGAGGCGTGTCTGGATGAAGTGCCAGCCCTCCTTGAGCGCCCGCCAGGAGACCCGCTCGCGGCGACCCGGACGGCTCGAGACGCGAAGCCGGAGATCCTGCCGGGCGAGGTCGATGACCGATCTCGTCTCGGGCGCCCAGAGCGCGAGCGCGACGCTGCTCGGGATGCCCGGGGCGACCGAGACGAAGAGCCGCTCGCGACGCTTCAGGTAAACGGCGTAGACGTCGTCCTGGTCGTCCCAGAAGTCGAGCGACGCCTTGACGAACCGTGCCTTCTCGCCCGGTGGGAAGAAGAGGCGATATGCCGCGCGGCCGGCGTCGTCGTTGGGCTCGTGCGCGTCGCGCGGCGGCAGGGGGCCGGCGAGCGAGCCGATCGCTGCTGCTCCGTCGAGCGCTCCCCAACCGGTGTACGGGTCGCGTCCGGCTGTGCACGCTTGGCAGCCTGTGACGGCCGTGGCATCGCGCGCGAACCGCTCGATCACCGATGTCACCTGCTCGGCACGCAGGAGCGGGCGGGCACCGAAGAGGTTCGCAGCCACGGCGCTCGCCTGCGGCGCCGCGAACGAGGTTCCCTCCGGTGGCCGGAAGTCGTCCGACGCGCACGGTGTGTAGCCCTGGTCGCCGCAGCTCGGGCGCGCGGCCGTCACCGACCGCGGGAAGGTCGAGAAAATGTCCTCTCCCGGGGCTGCGACGTCGTTGTAGACGGCGTCCCGGTTCGAGAAGGACGGCGAGGCGCCGCTGCGGGTGAGGGCGCTGACCCCGAGGACGTGCGGGAGAGCCGCGGGATAGCTCGCGAACTCCCACGGCTCGCGCGGTGCCTGGTCCGCGTTTCCGACGGCGGCGACCACCACGGCGCCGCGACGGACCGCGTAGGCGATCGCCGCCTCCTCGAGTCGCGAGTACGTGTCGCGTCGCGCGTTGCGTGGGTCGCGCAGGCCCCCGAGCGAGATGTTGACGACGCGCGCACCGTTGTCGACCGCCCAATGGATCGCCCTCGCCTCGGCCTCGACCGCGACCGTGCCCGCATTGCTCACGACCTTCGCGACGAGCAGCTCGGCGGACGGCGCGAGGCCTGCGATGCCGGTCGCGTTGTCGAGCTCGGCGGCGATCACCCCGGCGACGATCGTCCCGTGCCCGCGCGTGTCCTGCGCGCTCCCGCCGACGAAGCTCTTCGCGAGCGTGATTCGAGGCTCGAGGTCGGGGTGGCCGAGATCGACGCCGGAATCGATCACCGCCACGCGCACGGCCGCGAGCGGCGGCCGGGTCTGCCACGCGTCGTAGGCCCGGTTCGCAAGCGCGTACCACTGCCGCCCCGCGAGCGGGTCGTTCGGCGCGAACGCCAGGCGCCTGACGCGTGCGCGCTCGACCCACGCCACGCCTCGCAGGCCGTGGAGCTCGCCCGGCTCGGCGTCGACGGCGAGCGCGCCGAGCGCAGGGAGCCGGTCCGGGAGACGACCCGTGGCCCGCTCGACGGCCGCCGCCACGACGTCGGCGTCCGCGCCCTCTTCGAGGCCGAGGTGGTATCGCGCCGCAAGCCCGGTGCCGGGGACTGCCAGTGCTCCGAGGACGAGGAGGGCGCCGAGAAGAGTGGCGCGGCGGCTCACGCCCCGACCCGGAGCAGGACGGGCGGTCCGGCGAGGCCACCGGCCGAGAGCCGGTAGACGGCGGTCTTCTCGGGCTTCAGCTCGACCCTGAAGGCGCCGGAGGCGGTCGGAGCGAGCCGCTCCACGAGGCTCCAGACGCCACCCGCTCCACGCCGCTCGAGAACGACGCCGTCGAGCGAGCGGGCGACACCCGTGAGGACGGTGAGCTTGCCCTTCGCAGCGGTCGTCGGCTGATCGAGCCGCAGCACACCGACCGTGAACTGGGTCGACTTGAGGCCGAGTCGCGAGCGCACGTCGACGAGACGCAGCTCGGTCGTCGCGCCACCCGCCGTCGTCAGCCGCAGCACGGCGGGTCGGCCGGGTGTCCCGGGCACGATCGCAGCGTCGGCCATCGCCTCGCCGAGCCCGAAGAGCGTCGCGGCCTGTCCGGCGGTCAGAAGCCGGCTCGGCCACCGATGGTGCGGAGAGACCTCGTCCCAGGGATCGTCGACGGCCAGGAGGTAGGGAACGTCGGAGCCGAAGGCGTCGAGCGCGCTGACCGTGCGTCCGCCGCTCGACGAGAAGTAGAAAACCTGCGCGGCCTTCCCGTCGTACGTGAGGATCTGACCTTTCGTCTCGCGGACGGCGCGGGTCGTGTCGGGCGCCTCGTAGCCGGCGCCGTAGTACACC
>JACDBY010000076.1 GCA_013694685.1 Actinomycetota bacterium | reverse complement strand
CACCCCATTCTGTCCGAGCGTCGCCTCGACGACGACGCCGAGACACGTGTCAACCGTCTCGACCGCCGTCACGACGGCCGGGATCACGCCCGTGTGCCCGACCATGTCGGGGTTCGCAAAGTTGACGACGCAGAAGCGGTAGCCGTCGTCGAGCGCGACCGCGACGCGCGCGGCGACCGCGACCGCCGACATCGCCGGAGCGAGGTCGTAGCTCGGGACGTCCCTCGGCGAGGGGACGAGGATCCGATCCTCGCCCGGCCACGGCTCCTCGACGCCGCCGTTGAAGAAGTACGTGACGTGCGCGTACTTCTCGGTCTCGGCGGCATGGAGCTGCCGGCAGCCGGCTTCCGCGAGTCGCTCCGCGAGCGTGTCCGCGACGAGTTGCTCCACGAACGCGACCGGGCACGCGAAGTCGTCCCGGTAACGCGTCATCGTCACGACGTCGACCTCGGCGGCGAGCAGCCGCTCGGTGAGTTGGCGCACGCGGTCGGGGCGAAAGTTGAACACGATCGCCGAGTCCCGAGTCGGATCGAGGCGTGGGCGGCCCCGGAGGGCGATCGGCTCGACGAACTCGTCGGTGACCCCGCGCGCGTAGCTCGCATACACCGCCGCCAGGGGATCGCTGGCCGGGGTGCCGACCCGGTCGAGGATCGCGGAGAGCGCACGCTCGGTGCGCTCCCAGCGGCGATCGCGATCCATCGCGTAGTAGCGGCCGACGATCGTGCCGATCCGCTCTGCGGGTAACGTCGCGAGGTCTTCCACCGCCGCCGAGGGAGAGACGTCGCGACCGTCGGTGAACGCGTGGATCCAGGTTCGCTCACCCATGCCCTCGAGCTCCGCGAGCACGAGCAGCGCCCGTAGATGGTCGATGTGCGAGTGCACGCCCCCGGTCGACACGAGTCCGAGGAGGTGCACCTCTCCCCCTCGCGCCCGCGCCCGCCGGTACGCGCCCGTGAGCGCGTCGTTCTCCAGGAGCGACCCGTCCTCCACGGCGCGGCTCACCCGGACGAGGTCCTGGTAGAGGATCCGGCCCGAGCCGATCGTCAGGTGCCCGACCTCCGAGTTGCCCATCTGCCCGTCGGGGAGCCCAACCGCCGGGCCCGACGCAGCGAGTCGGGTGGTCGGAAATCGTGCCGCGAGTCCGTCGAAGACGGGGGTTCGGGCGAGCTCGACTGCGTTCCCCGGTCCCGGTGGCGCGAGACCCCATCCGTCGAGGATCACGAGGGTGACGAGCGGGACGCCCTTCGTCTGTGGGGTCACGACAGGGCTGCCCGGCAAATTGCCGCGAACGACCCGGGATCGAGCGAGGCACCGCCGACGAGGGCGCCGTCGACTGCGGGCTGCCCGAGAAGCTCGGCGGCGTTCTCCGGCTTGACCGAGCCGCCGTAGAGCACCCGCGTGTCGTGGAGCTCCTTGATGAGCGCGTGCGCCTCCTGCGCGATCTCCGACGTGGCTGTCTTGCCCGTCCCAATCGCCCAGACCGGCTCGTAGGCGATCACGAGCGCCTCGTGCCGAGGGATCGCCGCGACCTGCCGGCGGAGCACGTCGGCCGTCTCGCCGGCCTCGCGCTCGGACTCCGTCTCCCCCACGCACGCGATCACCCGCAGACCGGCCTCGAGCGCGTGCTCGCAACGGCGCCGGACGGTGTCGTCGGTCTCGCCGAAATGCTGGCGCCTCTCCGAGTGGCCGACGAGTGCGCCCTCGACGCCGAGCTCGAGCAGCATCCCGGCGGACACCTCGCCGGTGAACGCGCCCTCGGCGGCCCAGTGGACGTTCTGCGCGAAGACGGGTATGCCCCTACCGGTCGCGGTCGCGAGTGACGGGAAGGGCGGACAGAGCACTGCCTCGACGCCCGACGGAAGATCGAGCTCGTCGAGGAAGCGGTCGGTCTCTGCCGGCCCCTTGAACATCTTCCAGTTGCCTGCGATCACCACCGCTCGATCCTATGCCGCCGGCAGGGCCGCGACTCCGGGCAGCTCCTTGCCCTCGAGGAGCTCGAGCGAGGCGCCGCCGCCCGTCGAGACCCACGAGAGCCGGTCGTCGAGCCCGAGCTCCGAGACCGCTCGCACCGAGTCGCCGCCACCGACGACGGTGTAGCCGTCGACCTCGGCGACCGCCTCGGCGACCGCCTTCGTGCCGGCCGCAAAGGGCTCCCACTCGAAGACGCCCATGGGGCCGTTCCAGAAGACCGTACGCGCGCCCCGGACGAGATCCGCGAACCGGGCCTGACTCTCTGGTCCGATGTCCAGGCCGAGCCAGCCGCCGGGCAGATCGTCGTACGGCGCGATCCGGCTCTCCGCGTGCTCGTCGAACGAGGCGGCGGCGAGCACGTCGGTCGGGAGCTCGACGGCGAAGTCCAGCGGGTTCTCGTCGCGAAGCTCTTCGGCCATCTTCCCCCCGACGATCACGGTGTCGGCGCGTCCACCGAGCTTCTGGAGGACGCCGAGCTTGTCCTCGACCTTCGCGCCGCCCGCGACGAGCACGAACGGACGCTCGATCTCGCCGAGGAGGCGGCCCAGGTGCTCGAGCTCGGCGAGCAGCAGAAGCCCAGCGTAGGCGGGGAGGATGTGCGCGACGGCCTCGGTCGAGGCGTGCGCACGATGCGCGGAGCCGAACGCGTCGTTCACGTAGAGCTCGAGCCCGTCCGCGAGTTCGCGCGCGGTCTGCTCGTCGTTTCGCGTCTCGCCCGGCAGGAAGCGCGTGTTCTCGAGCACGCGGAGGCGATCGTCGTCCGCGAGCTCGGTGAGACGCCTGGCGACCGGCGCCATCTCGAATGCAGGATCCGGGCCTTTCGGTCGGCCGAGATGCGAGCACACGACGACCTCCGCGGCGCCACGCTCGAGCAGGAGCCGGAGCGTCGGGAGTGCGGCCTGGATGCGCGTCTCGTCGGCGATCCGGCCATCTTCGAGCGGCACGTTGAGATCGCAGCGGACGAGGACGCGCTTGTCCTCCACCTCTGCCGTCTCCACCGAGCGAGGCAGCCTCACGGCTGGTGCCGCGCGTCCGACCGCCTGTCCGACCGGGTGTCCAACAGCGTGTCCGACTTCAGTCGGACACGTGCTCTTCGGTCGCTCTCACTCAGGGCAACAGCCTCCCCACCAGATCGACCAGCCGACACGAGTATCCCCACTCGTTCAACGTGGGGGACCCGTGGTTCCCCCACGAGCCCCTTCCTTCACGGCAACAGCCTCCCTACGAGATCGACCAGCCGACACGAGTATCCCCACTCGTTGTCGTACCAGCCGAAGACCTTTGCCGTCCGGCCCTGCGCCATCGTCAGCTGGCTGTCGAAGATGCACGAGTTCGGGTTCCCGACGATGTCGGTGGAGACGAGCGGATCCTCCGAGTAGTGCAGGTAGTCGGCGAGCGGGCCGCCGGAGGCGGCAGTCGAGAACGCGGCGTTGACCTCGTCCTTCGTGACGTCGCGGCCGAGGGTCACGACCAGGTCGGTGAGCGAGCCGGTCGGCACGGGTGCGCGCACCGAGATTCCGTCGACCTTCCCCTGGAGGTGCGGCAGGACGAGGCCGATCGCCTTCGCCGCGCCCGTGGACGTCGGGATCAGGTTGATCGCTGCGGCCCGCGCCCGCCGCAGATCCTTGTGCGGCAGGTCGAGGATGCTCTGGTCGTTCGTGTACGCGTGGATCGTCGTCATGAACCCGGACTCGATCCCACCGAGCTCGTCGAGCACCTTGGCGAGCGGTGCGACGCAGTTCGTTGTGCACGAGGCGTTCGAGACGATGTGGTGCGCATCGGCGTCGTACCCGCCGTCGTTGACGCCGAGCACAACCGTGTAGTCGGGATCGGTGGCGGGAGCGGAGATGATCACCTTCTTCGCGCCGGCGTCGAGGTGCTTCTGCGCTCCGTCGCGATCGGTGAAGAAACCGGTCGACTCGAGGACGACGTCGACGCCTAGGTCGCTCCAGGGAAGCCCGGCGGGATCTCGCTCGGAGAGCATCTTCAGCTCCTCGCCGCCGGCCGTGATGCTGCCCTCGCCCAACTCGACCTCGCCCGGGAAGGGGCCGAGCACGGAGTCGTACCGGAGGAGGTGCGCCATCGTCTTCGCATCGCCGAGGTCGTTGACCGCGACGATCTCGATGTCGGCTTCGCGCGCCTGCTGGGCGCGGAAGAAGTTACGTCCGATCCGGCCGAAGCCGTTGATCCCGACCCGGGTTGCCATGCGTCATTCGCCTCCGTCGTTCGTGTGCGGTCGCGCCCGAGTCTAAGTGCTCGCCTCCGGGCGCCCTCGCGCAAGGGCCGTCTCGGCGAGGTGCTGCGCCGCTGCTTGCGGCGTCAGTCCTCTCGCTTCGGCCGCAGCGAAGATCTCGCGCAGCGCAACCGGGATCCGCTCGATGCGCTCGAGCGCGACATCCTCGTCGTACCCGCCGGCAACGAGCTCGCAGGCGACGTTGACGATGCCGCCGGCGTTGATCACGTAGTCGGGCGCGTAGAGGATCCCTCGCGCGCGCAACGCCTCCGAGTGCCGCTCCTCGTCGAGGAGCTGGTTGTTGGCCGCACCCGCCACGACGGCGCACCGGAGACGCGGGATCGTGTCGTCGTTCAGGACGCCGCCGAGCGCGCAGGGCGCGAAGGCGGCGCAGTCGACGTCGTAGATCTCCTCCGGATCGACGGCGACAGCGCCGAGCTCCTCTACCACCCGCTCGACGTTCGCCTCGTTCAGATCGGCGACGACGAGTCTGGCGCCCTCGCCCGCGAGCCTCCGCCCGAGCTCCTGGCCGACGCTCCCGGTCCCCTGGATGGCCACCGTCCGGCCCTCGAGGCCCGAGCCCGTCGCCATCCTCAGCGACTCCCGGATGCCGAGGAAGCAGCCGTATGCCGTGTAGGGCCCGGGGTCGCCGCCGCCACCCTCGGCGGTCGTCAGACCGCACACGTGCGCCGTCGACCGCCGTACCGCGCGCAAGTCGTCGACGGTCACGTTCACGTCCTCCGCGGTGACGTAGACGCCGCCGAATTGCTCGATGAAGCGTCCCATCGCCTCGAACAGCGCGGGTGTCTTCTGGTCGCGGTCGGCGATGACGACGGACTTGCCGCCGCCGAGCCCCGTCTGCGCGAGGGCCGACTTGTACGTCATCCCGCGCGAGAGACGGAGAACGTCGTCGAGCGCCTCGTCCTCCGAGCGATACGGCCAGAGACGCATCCCGCCGAGTGCCGGGCCGAGTGTCGTCGAGTGGACGCTGATGAAGGCGACGAGCCCCGTCTCCGGATCCTCGGCACGCTCGACGCGCTCGTAGCCCGGTGCGTCGAGCCGGGTGATCCTCACGACGCTCCCCCCGAGTCCTCCCGCCCCACCCGGGCTCAGCGCTCGACTCGGAGCCGCGCCACCCGGCCTCCCGCGCCCGAGCCCCAGCAGGCGCCCGTCTGCGCACAGTCCACCGCGTCGAGGCTGCCCGTGTCGAATCGCGTCCAGCTGCGGCCACCGTCCCGGGAGACGTCGCTTCCCGTCGGCCCCACGGCGACCGCTGTTCGCGGCAGCCTCGGCACCCAGGCGGAGCCGGAGCGGTACTCGCCCGGCCCGTTCGCGATCGTCCAGGTCTCGCCGCCGTCCGTGGTGTACGCCGCCCCGTTCGCGGCGTTCGTCGGGGCGAGGAAGTCGCCACCGACGGCGATCCCGACCCGCGGGCTCGTGAACGAGAGCGAGTAGATGCCGGCCGTCGGCCCGCTCGTCACCGGCGTCTCGGTCACGGTCCAGCTGCGCCCCCGGTCGTCGGAGTGGAAGACGCGTGAAACGGCGTCACCACCGGTCGCGAACCACGCGTCGCGCCCACCCGCGGTCTCGATGCACGTGCCGCTCGCCGCGAACGCGAACTCTCCGGGCAAGGCGGCGGGCATCCCCGCGTTCGGGAGGAGCGACCAGCTGCGCCCGCCGTCCTCCGTCGCGAGGATCTGGAACTTTCCGCCGACCGGGTCACCGAGCACGAGGCCGCGCTTCCGGTCGAAGAACGACATGCAGTCGTAGAAGGCCGAAGGATCGGTGTTCTGATACGTCTTCGTCCAGGTCGCGCCTCCATCGTCCGTGCGGTAGAGGCGAGACGCCTCCCCCGTGCCGATCGCGAGGAGCACGGCCGTGTCGACGCCGAATGCCTCGAGGTCCCGGAACGCCTGCGCTGCGGCATCGGGTGGCGCGACGTTCTGCCAGGTTGCACCCCCGTCGAGCGTCCGCAGGACGGTCCCGCCGCTCCCGCTCACCCATGCGACCTCGTCGCTCACGGCGGAGACGCCCCGGAGCCCCGCGGTAGTCCCCGTGGGACGCTCTTCCCAACCGAAGCTCGCCTGGGGGCCTGCCGCGTGAATTCCGGCAGCGAGGACGGTCATCGCGCCGATCGCCGTGATCAGCGCGGCACATGCAATGCGTCTCTGAGAAGTCATGCCCGGGACCCTAGATGCTGACGAGGGGCGAGGGTGGGTGGGCCGGGGGAGGAGCTCCGAGGATGTCCCCTCCCCCACGAGCGCGCTCCGTGACCAGATGGCAGATGGGGTCTGAATCCACCACCCGGGAGCGCGAGCCCACCGACGCGCAGTATGGGACGCGGACGCCGCGTCCTCAACCCGGAGCCGTCGTCCTGTCGCGTTCGCGGGCGTGCAGAGCGACGAGCCGGGCGAGCCTCCCCGCCATCGCAGCCTTCGTCGTGGGTGGATCGGCGCGGGCCGCGAGCTCGCGAGCGGAGAGGGACGGATGGCGGCGGCGCAGCTCGGCAGCGGCCTGCAGCTGCGGCGTGAGGTACGCGCCCGCGTCGTCCTCGAGGAGGGCTCGAGCTGCGTCGAGTTGGGCGTGTGCCGCGGCGCTCTGACGGACGAGGTTCGCGTGGTCGGCGTTCGCGACGCGGTTGGCCGCCCCCCGCAGACCTGCGACGAGCGCTCGCTCCTCGAGCGCGAGGACGGTCTCGGCCGCTCCCGCGACGCCCAGGAGGGCCTCGATCGCATCCCAGCCCTTCGCGTACGCGGCCGAGTGCGACGCACGATCGATCACGCGCATCCGCACACCGGCAGCGGAGGCGACGCTCCGGACGAAAGCGGCGCCAGCGTGGAGCGGCGTCCGGATCTCGAGATGCGGTGACGCCGGCCCGCTCAACGAGCCCGCGCCCAGGAACGCGCCGCGCAGGTACGCCGAGCGACAGCAGGCCCGCGCGACCACGCGTCCCGGCGGCCGATCGAGCGGGAGCCGGTCGCGTCCGAGGACGCCGGCCTCCGTCAGGACCTCGATCGCGTGCGGCCCTCCCTCGACGACGAGCTGGGTGCGGGGAGCACGATCGAACGCACGGCGGCGGTAGGTGCGGATCTCGGCGTCGACCCGAAGGCGACGAAGAATCACGAACGCGCGCCGGGCCCCCGCCGACTCACCGAGATCGAGGTGGAAGCCCAGCTCGCCCCGACCGAGAAGGTGCACCGTGCCGGAGGTGTGAAAGAGCGCAGAAAGCTCGGCGAGGCGGTCGCAGCGCTGCTGCGGGACGAGGGACGCCAGCTCGGCGCGTGCATCGGCTCCGGGTGTGCTGTCCCTCAGAGAATCGTCCCCTCGACCGCGAGCAGCCGACGCTTGAGGTGACCGCCGGGCGCGCCGTAGCCGCCCAGCTCGAACGGCTCGCCGCGACCCGCCGCGACGACCCGGTGGCACGGGACGACGAGCGCGAGGCGGCTCACGGCGCAGAACGTTCCCGCTGCCCGCGCGGCGCGTGGTCGCCCGGCGAGCGCGGCGAGCCCGCCGTAGGTCACGACCTCACCCCAGCCGATCGATCGGGCGGCGCCGAGGAGCTCGCGTTGAAACGGGCCTAGTCCCTCTCCGTCGACCGCGACGTCGTCGTACGTCGTGCGAGTCCCAGCGAGGTGCTTCCGGAACCTCCGGCACAGATCCGACACGAAGCTGTCACGCTCCTGTGACAGGTCGTCGGCTAGCGTGACTTCAGGGATGCTCGCTCCCCCGTTGGGGGACTCGCCCGGAGGGGAGGCTCGTCGCTGCCGCGACGGGAACGCGTGCGCGACGAGCACGTC
>JACDBY010000052.1 GCA_013694685.1 Actinomycetota bacterium | reverse complement strand
AGGTCGCCGGCCAGTGCGGGCTCGGCGCCCTGAACGCGGCCAAGGAGCAGAACGTGAGCGGGATCGGAGTCGACGCCGACCAGGGCTACCTCGGCGAGCACGTGGTCACGAGCGCGCTGAAGAAGGTCGACATCGCCGTCTTCCAGACGATCCAGGCCGTCCAGGAAGGCAGCTTCCAGGGTGGAGAGAACACGGTCTTCGACGTCGCCTCAGGGGCCGTCGGGCTCGGCGAGATCGCCTCGGACGTGCCCGCCGACCTCGTCTCGCAGGTGAACGAGGTGCAGGACCGGATCGCGGCCGGCGAAGTCGACGACATCCCCGAGACCGTCAAGTAGCCCGGTCTATCTAGGCCCGTCCCGGCGGGGCCATAGAATCGCGCGAGTGGACGAGCGGCCCGTTCTCGAGCTCCGTGGAATCACGAAGCGCTTCCCCGGCATCGTCGCCAACGACGGCGTCGACTTCGATCTGCGCAAGGGCGAGGTCCACGCCCTACTCGGCGAGAACGGGGCCGGAAAGTCGACCCTGATGAACGTCGTTTACGGCCTCTACCGGCCGGACGAGGGCGAGATCCTGATCAACGGCAAGCCGGCCGAGCTCGGCTCGCCCAAGGCGGCGATCGAAAACGGCGTGGGCATGGTCCACCAGCACTTCATGCTGATCCCGGTGATGACGGTCGCGGAGAACATCGTGCTCGCGACCGAGCCGACGCACAACGGCATCCTGCTCGACTACGCGGCGGCCGAGAAGCGCGTCCACGAGATCTCGACCAGGTTCGGCCTCGCCGTCGATCCGCGCTCGATCGTCCAGGACATCACCGTCGGACAGCAGCAGCGCGTAGAGATCCTGAAGGCGCTCTACCGCGGCGCGGACATCCTCGTGCTCGACGAGCCGACGGCGGTGCTGACGCCGCAGGAGGCACAGGAGCTCTTCACGATCATCAGGAGCCTCACGGAGCAGGGAAAGTCGATCATCTTCATCAGCCACAAGCTGAACGAGGTGACCGAGGTTGCGAACCGGATCACGGTCCTGCGGCGGGGAAAGAAGATCGAGACGCTCCCGGCCGCCGGCGCGACCGAGGAGGGGCTGGCGCGGCTGATGGTCGGGCGCGAGGTGCTGCTGCGGGTGGACAAGACCGCGGCGCAGCCCGCCCAGCCGATGCTGTCCGTCAAGGGCCTGACCGTCGAGGACGACCGGGGCATCGAGCAGGTGCGCGGTGTCTCCTTCGACGTCAAGGGAGGCGAGATCGTCGGGATCGCGGGTGTCGACGGCAACGGGCAGAGCGAGCTGATCGACGCGATCGCGGGCCTCCGTCGCTCGAAGGCCGGGACGATCGCGATCGGTGGCGAGGACGTCACCGGCGACACCTGCAAGGAGTGCCTCGACGCGGGGCTCGGGCACATCCCGGAGGACCGGCAGCGGCGGGGTCTCGTGCTCGACTTCACCCTCGCCGAGAACATCGCGCTTCATGACTACGACCACCAGCCCGCGTCGCGCTGGGGCTGGCTCTACCCCAAACGGCTGATCGAGAAGGCGGGCGTCCTGCTCCAGGAGTTCGACGTTCGCGGCGGCGGGCCGCAGACCCGTGCCGGCGGCCTCTCGGGCGGCAACCAGCAGAAGGTCGTCCTAGCGCGCGAGATCGACCGCAACCCGAAGGTCCTGATCGCGGCGCAGCCGACGCGCGGCCTCGACGTCGGCGCGATCGAGTTCGTCCACCGCAGATTGGTCGAGGAGCGCGACGAGGGCCGCGGCGTCCTGCTCGTCTCGCTGGAGCTGGACGAGATCCTCTCCCTCTCCGACCGGATCCTCGTCATCTTCGAGGGGCGGATCGTCGGCGAGTTCCCGCCCGGCGTCTCCGAGGAGGAGCTCGGCGTCGCGATGACCGGCGGCGGCCGGAAGGCGGCCGCGTGAGGCTGGGAACATGAGCGAGCCGGGCGCACCCACGCCGACCGAGGGCGGAGGCAAGGTCGAGAACCCCCGCCAGGGCGGCGACTACGCGCCGAGCGTGGCGAGGCGCTACGCGCTCGCACAGCGGGCCGGCGGCATCGTCGTCCCGCTCCTGACGGTGATCCTCGCGTTCCTGATCGGCGGCATTGTCGTGTTCGCGACCACGGGCAGCAACCCGCTCAGCACCTACAAGGCGATTTTCGAAGGGGCGGGGCTGAACTGGTTCATCGAGCTCGGCTCGTACGAGCTGCGGCTGCCGTTCACCGACACGCACGTTCCCTTCCCCTGGAACGTGGACGACATCGAGTCGACGGCGGCGTTCAATCTGCAGCAGACGCTGATCAACTTCGTCCCCCTCGTCCTGACCGGCCTCGCCGTCGGCTTCGCGTTCAGGTGCGGCCTCTTCAACATCGGCGGGCAGGGTCAGTATCTGGCCGGCTCGGTGATGGCGGTGTGGGTCGGCTCCTCGTTGCCGGGACTGCCCGGGCTGGTGCACATCCTCGTGGCCGTCGTCGCCGGCGCGCTCATGGGAGCGCTCTGGGCGGGCATCGCAGGCTTTCTCAAGGCAACCGTCGGGACACACGAGGTGATCGCGACGATCATGCTCAACTGGATCGCGATCTGGGTAGGCGTCTTCCTTTTCGGGCTCGGAGGGCCGCTGCAGAACGACGACCAGCCATTCGTGCCCGTCTCGAACGACATCCTCGACGAGTCCAAGCTCGGCATCCTCTGGGGCGATCCGGTCCTGCAGGCGCTCCACGTCGGCTTCTTCGTCGCTCTCGTCGCCCTCGTCGTCTACTGGATCACGCTCAACCGCACGACGCTCGGCTACGAGGTCCGCGCCGTCGGCTACAGCCCCGAGGCCGCCCGCTACGGGGGCATCTCGGTCGCGCGCAACTACTTCCTCGCGATGGCGATCTCGGGCATGTTCGCAGGGTTGGCCGGGGCGATCGACATCGTCGGCTGGGCCTACCGGATCAACACGAACGACGTGATGATCTCCTCGCAGATCGCCTTCGTGGGGATCGCGGTCGCGCTGCTCGGCCGCAACAAGGCGATCGGGATCGGGCTGGCGGCGCTGCTGTTCGCATCGCTCGTGACGGGCACCTCGACGAGGAACCTCGACCCCGAGATCTTCCGGCC
>JACDBY010000033.1 GCA_013694685.1 Actinomycetota bacterium | reverse complement strand
GGGGCGATCGCCTCGAGGGCACCTACGCGTCTCGGAGCCTGCTCGAATCCGGCGCGGTCGTCGCGAACGGCTCGGACGCGCCGGTCGAGGAGCTCGATCCCCTCGCGGGCATCTGCGCCGGTGTCCTCCGCACGATCGACGAGCGGCCGGCGTGGCGTCCCGAGGAGGCGCTGACCGTGGAGCAGGCGCTCCACGCCTCGATCGTGACACCCGCCTGGCTCTCGGGCGATGAGCGCCGTCGCGGAAAGCTGCTCCCGGGCTATCTCGCCGATCTCGTGGTGCTCGACCGGGATCCGCTGACGGTGCCGCCCGACGAGCTGCCCGACGTCCGTGTCGTCTCGACGATGGTCGGGGGTCGCTGGGTGCACGAGCCGCCGCCGTGGGACTAGTGCCGCGTCTCGCACGTTCCACCGGAAACTGCCCCGGGTGGAACGTGCGATACCGGCGGCACTAGGTACCGGGCAGGTCCGGCACCTACACCGGTTTCCTGTGAGACGTCAGGATGACGACGCACCAGCGGAAGAGGAAATAGCTGGTATCCGGCTAATGTCCCGCGATGCGGCTTGCTCTCGGCATCCTCGCCTGCATCCTCGCGACCACAATCGCCGCGACTGCGGCATCGGGAAGCACGTCCGCGCGGCCGCGGGTGACGTTCTTCGGCGACTCCGTCGCGGCGGCGCTCGCCTACGAGGCGAAGGCGCGGAGGATGCTCGGCAAGGGTCTCGACCTCAAGATCGACGCGAAGGTCTGCAGGCGCCTCGCCGAGACCGGGTGTCCGTACCGGGGGGATCGGCCGCCGAGCGTCCTGGCGCTCGTCGAGCAATCGACCGAGCCGCTCGGCAGCATCGTCGTCGTCGACGTCGGCTACAACGACGACCCGGCGAGCTACGGCGACGACCTCGACCGCGTGATGCAGGTGCTCGTCCGGAACGGGGTCTCCACCGTCATCTGGGTGACGATGCAGGAGGAACGGCTGCTCTACCGCACGACGAACGCTGCGATCCGCTCCGCCGCGCGCCGCTGGCCCCAGCTCCGGATCGCCGACTGGCACGAGGCGAGCCGAGCGAAGTCGACCTGGTTCGGCGACGACGGCCTCCACCTCTCCGCGCAGGGCGCCATCGGTCTCGCGCGCTTCCTGCGACCGCACCTCCTCGCCTCGTCCTGCGGCACCGCGTGCCAGCGGGCGAAGCGCGCCGACGAGTCGTAGGGGCCGGACCTGTCCGGCCCCGCGCGTCCGTTGGGCGGTACAGATCCCGCCCCGACCACATTTCCGGGACGAGGCGTACAATGCGGACATGTCCGTGACCGAGACCCGCACGATGCTCCCCGTCCATCAGGCAGGGCAGTGCTCGGTGGCCGCGACCGGCGAGATCGTCGGCTCGAAGTGGACGGTGCTGATCGTGCACGACCTGTCTGAGGGTCCGCGGCGTTTTACCGAGCTCGAGCACGCGTGCAAGGGGATCAGCCCGCGAACGCTCGCCGAGCGCCTGCGCTGGCTCGAGGCCGAGGGAATCGTCGTCCGGCGCAGCTATGCCGAGTCGCCGCCGCGGGTCGAGTACGAGCTGACCGACAAGGGCGAGGCGCTCCGACCGATCATCGACGAGATGCGCCGCTTCGGTCACGATTGGCTCGGCTGCGAGATTCACTCGGCCTGACGGCCGATTGAACCTAGCCGGAGCGGCCAAGCCGATCGGGCTCGCCCCAGAGGCGAACGAGCTCGACGGCCGTCG
Organism: Actinomycetota bacterium; assembly: GCA_013694685.1. Classification (GTDB taxonomy): domain Bacteria; phylum Actinomycetota; class Thermoleophilia; order Gaiellales; family Gaiellaceae; genus Gaiella. The sequence continues at coordinate 821 of JACDBY010000033.1, read as the reverse complement.
CGGCCGCGGCGGCCATGTCCTGCACCGACGCCCACTCGCAGACCGAGTGGTAGTTCTGGCCGCCGGTGAAGAGGTTCGGCGTCGGGAGGCCCTTCTCGGTGAGACGGGCGCCGTCGGTGCCGCCGCGAATGATGCTGCGCACTGGCTCGACCCCTGCCCGTCTGATCGCCTCCTCGGCCGCGGCGACGATCTCCGGGTGACGGTCGAGCGCCGGTCGCATGTTGCGGTACTGCTCCTTGACCTCGAGTGTGAACGAGGCACGCGGCTCGCCACCCACGACCTCGGTCGCGATCCGACGAACGAGCTCGACGTGCCCCTCGAGGGCGTCGTCGTCGTGGTCGCGGGCGATCAGCCAGAGGGTCGCACGCGATGTGTTGCCGCTCATGCGCTCGGGATGGACGAAGCCCTCGCGATCGTCGGTCGTCTCGGGCGAGAGCCGGTCGCGGGGCAGCGCGTCGACCACCGCGGCAAGCAGCTTGAGCGCGTTCACGAGCCGGCCGCGACCGGTACCCGGATGGACGCCGACGCCGTTGACGGTGAGCACGAGCTGGTAGGCGGAGAACGTCTCGACCTCGACCTCCCCCAGTCCCGAGCCGTCGAAGGTATAGGCAAAGTCGGCACCGAAGGCCTCGAGATCGAAGTGGTCGGTGCCTTTCCCGACCTCCTCGTCGACGGTGAAGCCGATGCGGAGCGTCGCGCGTGGGGCATCCTCGGCGAGCAGGCGCCCGGCCGCCGTGACGACGATCGCCACGCCCGCCTTGTCGTCGGCGCCGAGGAGCGTCGTGCCGTCGGTCGTCACGAGGTCGTCGCCGACCTTCTCC
>JACDBY010000012.1 GCA_013694685.1 Actinomycetota bacterium | reverse complement strand
CCCCAGAACGGTCGTAACCTCGAGGCCGTTGCCGACGGGCACCGTGACCGAGACGACCGTCGGATCCGACTGACGCGCGTCCGTGTAGGCGGCAAGGGCGTCGTGCGAGACCACGTTGTCGGCGACGACGATGCCACCCGGCTCGAGCTTCTCGCGGGCGAGCAGGAAGAGCTCCTCGTAGTCGTCCTTCCAGGCGTCGAGGAAGACGACGTCGAAGCCCTCCTCGAGCGCGGCCAGCGTCTTCAGGGCATCGCCCTCGACCAGCTCCGTCCACTCCTCGAGCCCGGCCTCGGCGATGTTCCCACGCCATGCCTCGATCTTCGCCGCGTCCTGCTCGAGCGTGACGACACGGCCGCCGAGGATGCGCGCGGCCGCCGCCAGCCAGATCGTCGAGTACCCGCGCGACGCGCCGATCTCGAGCACCTCGCAGCCGGCGTTCGGCGCAATCAGCGCGAAGAGCAGCCGGCCGGCCTCAGGCCCGACCGCGAGCGAGCGCTCGCCCGGGGGGACACCTGCCTCGCGCTCGCGCTCGTCCTCCTCCTCGAGCCGCGCGAGTACGCTCCGGACACGCTCGTCGAGCATCAGTGCTCGTCCTCCCAGTATTCGACCGCCGGCCCGGGGCGAGCCAGATGGATGCGCTTTCCCTTGGCGTCGCGCGTTCCCACCTTGCCGGTGTCGACGTACTCGACGATCTCCGGCGTCAGCAGCGTCGAGAGCATGAGCACGCGGACGGGCGATTCGGTGCGGTTCGAGATCTGGTGAGCACCCTCGGGGCCGCGCCGGAAGCACGCGACATCCCCCTCTCGGAGCTCCTGCTCGCCCTCCGGAGTCCGCAGCGTGGGAGTGCCACGGATGACCACGACCCACTCCTCGTTCGCGTGGTGCACGTGGTACGGCCACAGCCGGTCGCCCGGCGCCAGCTCATAGAGGCTGCCGCCGATCAGCTCGGCGTCGAGACGCTGACCGACGAATGCATCCTTCGAGCGCCACCCTGCGCGCTCCTCGGTGCGGTCCCACTCGTCCCCATGGAGATTGAAGACGTCCACGGCGTCGAGCCTAACCGACGTCGATCACGATCATGCCGTCCCCGCGGATCCGCACGGGGTAGCTCTGGACGGGGAGGTAGGCGGGGAGCGTCAGCGCCGCGCCGGTTCGGAGATCGAATCGCGCGCCGTGTCGCGGGCACACGACCTCGCACGCGCCCGCATCCCATTCCCCCTCGCAGAGGGGCCCGTCGTCGTGGCTGCAGCGATCCTCGATCGCGTACAACGCTCCGCCGCACCGGTAGAGCCCGATCGTGTCGCCGTTCGCCGCGACGAGTCTCATCGACCCGTCCGGCAGCTCGTCCTCGGGCAGCGCCTCGATCTCCATCAGGCGCCTGCTAGGACAGCGTGATCTCGCCCGACGAGGCGCTCCACTCCTCCGGGAGCGGCGTGCCCTTCGTCCGGTGCAGGGCAACCTTCAGGACACCGAGACCGAGCAGGGCGCACTTGAGCCTGACCGGGCTCAGCGGGATCCCGACCTCGTCGAGGAGCTCCTCCTTCGGCAGCACGGAGATCTCCTGCGCCGTGCGGCCCTTGACGAGGTCGGTGAGCATCGAGGTCGCCGCCTGGCTGATCGCGCAGCCCCTGCCCTCGAAGCCGACGTCCTCGATCACGTCGCCCTCGCCGAACCGGACAGAAACGGTCACCTCGTCGCCACACAGCGGGTTCTCGCCCTCGGCGATCGCGTCGTGCGGCTCGAGCAGGCCGTGATTCCGCGGAGACTTGTAGTGATCGAGGATTACCTCCCGATACATCTGCTCGAACTCGCTCATCCGAGCGACGCCTTCACCTTGTACAGCCCCGCGACGAGTCGCTCGAGGTCCTCGGGCACGGAGTACAGGTAGAAGCTCGCGCGGGTCGTCGCCGCGACCCCGAGCCGCGTCATGAGCGGCTGGGTGCAGTGATGCCCGGCGCGCACCGCGACGCCCTCCCAGTCGAGGATCTGCGCCACATCGTGCGGGTGGATGCCCTCGACCTCGAACGAGACGATGCCCGCGCGACGATCGGCAGGCGGGCCGAAGACGCGGATCCACGGGATCTCCTCGAGCGCGCCCATCGCCTGCTCGACGAGGGCGTGCTCGTGACGCTCGATCGCCTCGAGCCCGATCTCGCCCAGGTAGTCCATCGCCGCGGCGAGGCCCACTGCCTCGGCGAACGCAGGTGTGCCGGCCTCGAACTTGTGCGGCAGCTCGTTGAAGGTGGTCTTCTGGAGCCCGACCGAGCGGATCATCTCTCCGCCAAGGTTGAACGGGCTCATCGCCTCGAGGATCTCCTTGCGTCCCCAGAGTGCACCGATGCCGGTCGGGCCGCAAAGCTTGTGACCCGTGATCGCCACGAAGTCGGCTCCGAGCGCCTGGACGTCGACACTCCGGTGGGGTGCGGCCTGCGCCGCGTCCACGACCATGATCGCGCCTTGACCGTGCGCCCATTCCGCGAGGCGCTCGACAGGGTTGATCGTGCCGAGCGTGTTCGAGACGAGGTTCGACGCGACGACCTTCACGTCGCCCTCCCGGGCGAGACCGTCGAGAGCGTCGAGCTGCAGCTCGCCCCGGTCGTCGATCGGGATGTGGCGGAAGCTCGCGCCGGTGCGGTGCGCGATGTACTGCCACGGGACGAAGCTCGCGTGGTGCTCGAGCTCCGTGATGACGACCACGTCGCCCGGACCGAGGTTGTCGAGCCCCCACGCGTACGCGACGAGGTTCAGCGCCTCGGTCGCGCTCCGCGTGAAGACGACCTCCTTCTCGCTGGGCGCGTTGAGGAACGCGGCGGTCGTCCGTCGCGCACCCTCGAAGCCCTCGGTCGCGCGCTCCGCGAGCCGGTAGACGCCGCGATGGACGTTCGCGTACTCGTGCTCGTAGAACGCGCGCATCCGGTCGAGCACCTGACGCGGCTTCTGGCTCGACGAGGCGGAGTCGAGGTAGGCGACAGGCTTGCCGTCGAAGAGCTCCTCGAAGACGGGGAAATCGGCGCGGAGACGGTGCGTGTCCAGGACGTGGGAGGTCGTCGCGCTCACACGGTCCATCGTAGCCGTGCACCTTCCGTATGCCTCACGGAGCGGGGTTGTGGCGGCCTCTGCGTAACGGCCCGCCCGCAGGGATCTGACTCGCCGTCGGGGGGGAAGGATCCTGCCTGCCGAACAAGTTAAGACGTCTCTACGTGCCCGTTCTTGGCGGCGCGCTCCGCGATCTCGCGCTGACGGATCACGGCTGTGGCGACGGTCTCGAGGATCTCGCACAGCCGGCGCAGGCGAACGCGCTCGCTCGTCTCCTCGAGGAGCTCGAGCTTGAGCTCCGAGGCGAGCTCGAACCGCGAGCCGATCGTGTACGACGGCGGCTCGAGCTCCTCGACCGAGAGCTCCACGTCGGCGCCGGTCAGCTCGACGAGGCGCCCGAAGAGCGCGATCGCCCGCTCGACGTCCTCCTTCGGCGCAGGGTCGTCGCGGTCTGCGAGCGGCTCGATCGTGCCCGTCTGGAAGCTCCGCCCCTCGGTCAGCTCCAGAAGCCGAAAGCGCTCACCACCCTCGACGACGACGTTGAGGCGTCCGTCCTCGAACCGGTCGGTCACCTCGACGACGGTCGCGAGCGTCCCGACCTGCCGCACGCCGTCCTCATCGGCGTAGACGAGGCCGAACGGCTCGTCCGAGTCAAGGCACTCGGCGATCAGCTCCCGGTAGCGCGGCTCGAAGATGTGGAGCGGCACCTGCTCGGTCGGGAGCAGCACGAGACCAAGCGGAAAGAGGCCTACCTCCATGATGCGAAGCCTACGCCTGCCTGCACGGTAAGAGCCCGGGGGTACCGCGAGATAGACCCCGGTTGGTCACGCAGTGATGTCAGTAGGGCGACGGCACGACCACACGAAGATGTGGCTCGTCGAGTAGCCAGTGCTGCTCGATCCGTACACCGGTGAGCCGCGCCAGCAGAGCGAAGGACGGTGCGCCAACGCTTTCATCGTCGAAATCGAGACCGGTCGCCGCAGCTGCGAGCGCCGACGGGACCTCGTCGAGCAGCGGATCGAAGGTCGCGACGACAGTCCGTTCGACCGCATGCACGTACGTCATGTCGGCGTTGCCGCTGCTCGAGTGGGCCAGTGTTCCGGAATGACCCCTGAACCGTCGAGCGCGGTGGTTCCAGTAATGGCGCTAGTGCGGCTCGACTACGGGTTCGGCAGGGGAGGCACGGTAGACGCGCCAGTTGCCGGGGACGCCTTTGAGTTCCCGCTCTCCGCGGTCTTCGAGGAGGAGCCCGGTGCCGGCGACCAGATCCTTGACCGTCTGCGAGACGAGCACCTCGCTTGGGCCGGCGGAGGCGGCGACTCGGGCACCGATCGAGACGGCCAGGCCTGCGACCTTTCCGTGGTGAAGCTCGCACTCGCCGGTGTGGACGCCAGCGCGCACCTCGAGGCCGAGATCACGAATGCCGTCGACGAGTGCCTGGGCACAACGAATGGCCCGCGCTGGGCCGTCGAAGGTCGCGAAGAAACCGTCGCCGGCGGTGTCGCGCTCCTCGCCACGGAAGCGGGTCAGCTCTCGGCGGACGAGAGCATGGTGACGCTCAAGCAGCTCGCGCCAGGCACGATCCCCGAGCTCGGCCGCCCGCTCGGTCGAGCTGACGATGTCGGTGAAGAGGACAGTCGCCAGAACGCTGTCGGGGACATCCGGCACCGCTTCCCCGGCGACGAAACGCGCCACTTCTTCGGGGATCTCCGTCGACAAGAAGATGTGCTGGTAGTCCATCCCCGAGACACGCAGCGCGCGTGCAGAGGGGATCAGGTCGGTCACTTCTCGGGCGTGCCGTTCCGCGTCCAGACCCGTCCGATACATGACGAGCGTAGGCACACGGACGGCCGGCAGAACCTCGCGAAGGTCTGTCTCGATCCAAGCGCGGTGGAGCGCGTAGGCGGCGGCCGGGCTGGCCCCGACGCGAAGCCAATTGGCGAACCACTCCCGCTCCATCGGGTTGGCGCAGAGCGACGGCGAGGTGTCTTCGAGAATCTCGTCGCTGAGCTCCTGCGTGCCCCACCGATCGCGTAGCTCCGCGAGCCGAGCCCGCCAGTGCTCGCTCTGCCTGTCACGTTCGTAAGCGACCGGGTGAAAGAGGATGAGCGCGCGCGTCCGCTCCGGGTAGGTGGCGGCGTACAACGCGGCCATCGAGCAGCCTTCGTGCGACGCCAGAAGGACCGTGCTTGACGAACCCGTGGTGTCGAGGACTGCATGCAGGTCCTCCATCCGCGTCTCGAGGGCAGCGAACTGCCCGCCGTGATCCGAGAGACCCGTCCCGCGCTTGTCGAAGAGAATCAGCCGAAACGACTGGGCGAGTTGCTCGTAGAAGTCGCGCCAGTGCCGCGACTCCCAGCCGTAGACGAGGTTCGAGACGAAATCCGGGACATAGGCGAGGTCGGTCTCGCCATCGCCCACTAGCTGGTAGGCGATCGCGACGCCACCGTTCCGCGCGTAACGGATGTCAGCTGTCACAACTGAATCTTGTCGAACGCTGCGCTCGCCGCCAACCTTAATCGGCCTTCCAGGCGCTCGCTCACTCCCTGGGCGAGTGTCCCGGTGCACGCGTCGCCCAGACTGTGACGCTTTGCCGTGTCGGATCGAGTGGGGGACGCCGTCGGACGACTCGCGGCCACAAACGCTCGCCTGGGCCAGCGTTCACGGATGTCCCCTGACAGGTTCGCGCAGCACGCAAGCGCCGGTTAGCCGCTACGGGTTGGTCTGGCGTCGGCGAGCACGCCTGCGATCGCGCTTCGGGCGTGCGCGACCATTGGCGGGTTCGTGTGCAGGTAGTACGGCAGCGCGATCACGGCCTGTGAGAGCGCCCAGCCTCGACCCCGCTCCCAGGTGGAGTCGTCGAGGTCGAGGGCGGCGCGGAGCTCGTTGCGTACTGGCGTGAGCAGCGACCAAGCGAGCATCAGGTCGCAAGCTGGGTCCCCGGCGCAGAGAGAACCCCAGTCGAGAACAGCGCTCAAGTGGCCGTCGCGGAGGAGCAGGTTCGCGCCGAGTACGTCGCCGTGCACCCAGACCGGCATCCCCTGCCAGTTTGGTGCCTCAAGCGCCCGCTCCCATGCCCGGCTGGCGGCAGCGATGTCGATCTCGCCGTGCAGGCGCGAGAGCGCGGCGCGCGTCGCAGAGTCGTGTGCGGCGAGCGGCTGAGCGCGGCTGTGCGTGGCTGGCGCACCGGTTGTGTCGATCCGCTGCAGGGCAGCGAGAAAGGCCGCGACGTCGCGCGCTAGTGCAACCGTCCCCCGCTGCGGCGTCTCACCCTCTAGCCACTGGTAGACCGCCCAGCTATAGGGATAGTCCTCACTCGGATGTCCCAATGCGACCGGGACCGGCACCTGCACAGGCAGGTGCGGCGAGAGCCGCGGCAGCCACTCCGCCTCCTTATGGATCTGGTCGATTGCCCAGGTCGGGACTTCGGCACGCAGCCGCGGCAGCCGCACGTACAGCTCGGCACCAAGCCGGAACAGGACATTGTCCGTCCCATACGATGGGAAGCGCTCGAGCGGGAGCTCCGCCCACTGCGGAAACTGCTCTGCGAGCAAGCGCTGTACGACTTGCAGGTCGATTTCGACTTCGTCCGGGTGGACGCTCGGCACTGCTACTCCTTTCGCGACGTCTCGACTCTTCGAACCGCGCAGGCGCCTATCGGCGCCGCGAGCTACAGGTGAAGAGGAGTGCGCGTCATGTCGCGCAGAGTATGCCCGACTCCGTTGGCCGCTGAACTGGTCTGCGTCGATTACGCCTTGCCGGGGCTGAGACGACTCGCTTGGGCCAGCGTTCACGAATGACGCCCGAGAACTCGCTCACGCGAGCCGCTTAACGAAGTCGACACGCACTCAGCGAAGAGCCTCCTCGAACCGCGGGTCGTCGCGTACTGCAGCGAAGTCGTCGTCCGCGCGCGCCTGCTCGCGGAACGGCGGGAACAGCTCTCCTGACCGCCGGAGGTGGCTGAACGTCGCGTCGTCGATCTCACCCGCGAGCGTCGCAAAGCACGCGTAGTTGTAATTGAGGCCGGCATGGTCCGGGAAGCGCTCGAGGCCATTGCGCACCGCGGCGAGCGCGTCGCCGTAGCGCTGTTCGCCGAAGGCGGTCATCGACTCGTTGTGAATCGACCACGCCTCACCCCAATCGAGCGCCTGGTACGGCGCGCCGGGAGTGCCGCCGAGGGCGAGGACGGTTGCGTCGCCGGTCGCCTTGCGCCGCGACTCGGGCGGCACGGACACAAATGTCCCCGCCGGCGCGTCGAACGTCTCCCCGTCGATGTGGAACGTCGCGGTCCCGTCGAGCACGACGTACACCTCTTCCTGGCCTGACCCGGACTCGTCGTGCTCGTTAATCAGCGTGCCGTCCTCGCCAAGCGTGACAGCGTTGATTCCGAACGAGTGAATTCCGAGGTGCTCGCGCACCGGAATGAATCTGCCGCGCCGCTCAAGGTCGTCGAGGCGCGCGACGCGCCACTTCGCGTTGTCGTTCATCCGACCACCTCCCAATAGCGCGGGTCGTAACTAATCGTCGATCGTAGCGGCCGTCGAGAGGCCGAAGCGGAGGCAGCCGCGGATTAGAGGCTCGCCTGGGCCAGCGTCCCGCCGCAGGAGACGCGCTCCGCGAGGCCGAACGCCCCACCAACCGTTGTTCTCCGCGACGACGGCTCCAGCGGCGGACTCGGCCGCCAGGACATAGGTCGGTCCAGGTGGCTGTTGAAAGCATCAGCGAACATCGTCCGAGTCGAGGTCGTGACGTCCACACCGAATCGAAGGATGACCTCGTCCAGACCGACGCCGGAGACGACGGAGACACAAATGGCGCTGATCCGCTCGTCCAAGTCCACCCAGGAGTCGTCCTCGGCGGAGACCGGCGGGATGCCGCTCACGCCTGGGGGATGCGCGCCTCGAGCGCCGCCCCGAGCGCCTCCCGCACTGGCAGGAGCTCGATGCGGTCGAGCACGTCCTGGAAGAAGCCCCGGACGATCAGTCGTTCGGCCTCCGAGCGTGGGAGACCACGTGCCATGAGGTAGAAGAGTTGCTCACGGTCGACCGGCGAGAGCGTCGCGCCATGGGTGCAGCGGACGTCGTTCGCGAGGATCTCGAGTCCGGGGATCGAGTTCGCGGTCGCGGTCTTCGAGAGCAGCAGGTTGCGGTTCTCCTGGTAGGCGTTCGTCTTCTGGGCACCCTCCTCGACGCGGATCATGCCGCGCCAGACCACCCGTGCGGTGTCCCGGAGCGCGCCTTTGAAGGCGAAGTCCGACGTCGTCGAGGGCGCGATGTGCTCCTGGAAAGTGTCGTAGTCGAGATGCTGCGTGCCGTCCGCGAAGTACGCGCCGGTCACGCGCGACGTCGCACCCTGGCCCGCGAGGTCTTTCTGGATCCGGATCTTCCCCTTGGC
>JACDBY010000006.1 GCA_013694685.1 Actinomycetota bacterium | reverse complement strand
GAGGTCGTCGATGCGCAGCCGGGCCAGGGCTTCCCCGTGCAGGAGCTCGCCCGGGCGCTCGCGCGCGCACTCCGGCGGGACGGCCCGGCGCTCGCGAGCTCGCTCCCCGTCCTCCGCGACGCGGTCGAAGCCCGCCGCGCGGTGGAGGGCACGGTCGCGGCGGGCGCCATCGCCATACTCGCGAAGGCGGGCAACGCACCGCATCTGCCGGTCATCTCCCAGTCGCAGATGCTCTCCGACATCACGACGACCCACGGCGCGGAGCCACCCGAGTCGCCGCGTGCCACGGCCACGACGGTCGCGCCCCCGCTCGTCGCCTCTCTCGTGACGAGCGCGCTCTCCCGCCGGCTGGTGCAGCGGCTTCCTGTGCGCTACCGCCGTTCTCGTCTCGTCGAGGCCGCGGTCGCCGTCGGCGCCTCGATCGGTCTGGCTGCGATCTTCCGGCGACTCGGCCGGCAGCCGGGCCGGACAGGTCCGGCCCCTACGGCACTTCTCGCATTCGTCTCGTCGGGCCGGTCAGGTCAGCCCCTTCGGCGCTTCTCGCATTCGTCTCGTCGGGCCGGAGAGGTCCGGCCCCTTCGGCGCTCCTCGGCCTCCGTCTCGTAGGGGCCGGACCTGTCCGGCCCGCCCGCGTCACTCCGTCCGGTTCCGGTCCTAGGATCGCACCGACCAGTCGGACGCAATGGGGAGGAGGTCGACGGTGCCGGACACGGAGCTCGCAGAGGAGCTGCTGCAGATCGAGGAGGCCGACGCGTGGTTCGAGTACCTCGAGTCGACCCGCGACAAGGGGGAGAACCGCTACCAGGAGCTCGAGCCCTGGGCGTGGGCACGGCTGACCCAGCGTTTGCGCGCCGTTCGCGCGCGCCGCGCCCGGCTGCGTCCGGCGGCCGCCTGACCGGGCCTGGAGCCGGAACGGCTCACTGGTAGCCTACGAGGAGGCTCATGGCCATTCCACTTCACACCCCGCGCTGCGCGAGGCGCTCTGCTCCGGCGGGCCTGCGCCCGCGCGCGCTCACACGAGGAGACACGATTCTTGCCCTGGTTCAGATTTCGGCGACGGAAGGACGACGAGCAGGCGGCCCAGGCGGTTGCGCCGCCGGAGGCTCCGCCTCAGGCTGAGGAGCGCACGCCCGTCGAGGGCGCTGGCGCGGAGGACGACACACCCACTGCCGAGAGCGGCACGGCTGCGAAGCGCAGGCGACGTGGGAGCCGCGGGGGTCGCAACAGGCGAAAGCCTGCGGTGACGACCGCCGACGACGACGACGGGACAGCCGTGGAAACGGTCGTCGAGCCGGGCGAGAAGCAGAAGCTGCCCGGCGAGCGCGCCGAGCGCGGCGACCGCTCGAGCCGGCGTGGGACCCAACGCTCCAGCGGTCGCGAGCGACGCCGCCAGACCCAGCGCCGGCAGCCGCTCCCCGACGCGAAGCGCGAGCTCTTGATCACGGTCGACGTGGGCGAGCAGCGCGTCGCCCTCCTCGAGGACGACCGCGTGGCGGAGGTCTACCTCGAGCGCCCGGAGCGGCGCTCGATCGCAGGGAACATCTACCTCGGCACCGTCGACAACGTCCTCCCCGGCATGGAGGCGGCGTTCGTCGAGATCGGTCTCGAGAAGAACGGCTTCCTCTACGTCGACGAGATCGTCGTCCCCGAGCTCGAGGGCACTCGACACGGGAAGAAGATCACCGACCTGATCCAGCGCGGGCAGCAGATCCTCGTGCAGGCCGTCAAGGATCCGATGAAGACGAAGGGCGCTCGGCTGACCACCGAGATCTCGCTCCCCGGCCGGTACCTCGTCTACGTCCCGAACGGCGAAGGGCTCGGCGTCTCGCGGCGGCTCGAGGACGCCGAGCGCCAGCGCCTCAAGGAGATCCTGAAGGAGATCGCGCCCTCGACCGGAGGGGTGATCGTCCGCACGGCGGCCGAGGGAGCCTCCGCGGAGGACGTCGAGCGCGACCTCGTCTTTCTCCAGCGTCTCTGGAAGACCATCCAGGCGCGCGCCAAGACGGCGACGGCGCCCGAGCTCGTGTACCAGGAGGCCGAGCTTCCGCTCCGCATCGTGCGCGACCTCTTCGCCGGCGACTTCGCCGCCGCGTACGTCGACTCTGACCGCACGCACAAGCGGATCGTGAGCTACCTCAAGAAGACCTCCCCGCACATGGTCGAGCGCGTGCACCGCGCGAAGGAGAAGGAGCCGCTCTTCGAGCGGTACGGCGTCGAGAAGGAGATCGCCTCGACCCTCGACCGGCGGGTCGACCTTCCCTCCGGTGGCTATCTCATCTTCGACTACGCGGAGGCCTTCACGGTCATCGACGTCAACACCGGCCGATTCGTCGGCTCACGCTCGAAGACCTCGACGCAGCGGCTCGAGGACACCGCGGTCAAGAACAACCTCGAAGCGGTGAAGGAGGTCGTGCGTCAGCTCCGGCTGCGCGACATCGGCGGGATCATCGTCATCGACTTCATCGACATGGCGAACCCGAAGAACCGTCAGGCAGTCGAGGAGACGCTCCGCGCCGAGCTCGAGCGCGATCGGACGAAGACGTACGTCGTCGAGATCTCGCCACTCGGACTGGTCGAGATGACGCGCCAGAACGTCACCGACGGCCCGCGCGAGGTCATGACGAGACGGTGCCCGACCTGCGCGGGTGATGGGATCGTCGTCTCCGACGCGACGATCGCGCTCGAGGTCGAACGCAAGCTCCGCGCGCTCGCGACATCGGGTGCCGGCTCCCGGATCCAGGCATACAAGGTCGCCGTCCACCCGAAGACCCTCGCGCTCCTCGGTGGGCCGGGCGGCGCACGACTGGCCGCGCTCGAGGAGGCCACTCGGCGGCGGTTCTACCTCGTCCCCGGTGAGGGACACGTCCACGGTGACTACGTCGAGGTGCTTGCGGAGGGCCGGCGCGAGGACCTCGCCCCGCCGACGAGCACGGACGAAGGTGCCGAGCTCGAGGTCAAGCTCGTCGAGCTCGATCGGTACGACTCGAATGCCGCGGTGGGAAGGATCGACGGGCTCGAGGTCGTCGTCGCCGACGCCGCGAAGCTCGTCGGCAAGAAGACGAAGGTCGTCGTCGGCCGTGTCCTCGACGGGCGGGCGCTCGCAACGCTCGTGCGCGACAAGGAAGTACCGGTGCCGATCACCTTCGAGAGCGAGGCCGAGAAGCCGACGCGCGCGCCCACGCGGAAGAAGGACGAGATCGTCGAGACCGTCGTGACCGAGACGGCGCCCGTCGACGAGTTGGTCGACGAGTCTGCGGACGACGACGAACAAGGCGACGGCGAGGACGACGAGAGCCCAGCGGCCGTCGCCGACGGCGACACCACCTCCGAGACCGCACCGAAGAAGCGAACGCGCCGCGGCTCGCGTGGCGGTCGGCGTCGCAAGAAGCCGGCGCAGCCCGTCGCGGAGACGAACGGCGACGTGATGGCGGCGACCGAGACCGGATCCGAGGACTTCGTCGAGACCTTGGACGAGCCGTCCGCCGTGGCCGCGAAGCCCGCGACGTCAACGCGGCGCCGGACGCCGAGGATCCACGTGCCGACCGACGACCGCCCGGCGACGGACGAGCCCGCGGCCGCGAGCCGGACCCCCGCGCCCACGCCGGAGGCAGCGGCCGAGGACGGCCCCGAGGGCGAGGCGCCAGCTGATGACTCGACCTCCGCCAAGAAGCGCACGCGTCGCGGCTCGCGCGGCGGGCGAAACCGGAAGCGGACGCCGGCCGTCGCCGCAGAGGCTGTGAACGGCGACGGGCTCGAGGCGGATGCCGCTGCCGCGCCCTCTCCGGAGCTCGAGCCAGTCGGCGAGCCGGCGGCGTCGTCGGCATCGGCGGACGACACTGCAGAGTCCGAAGACGGCTACGTCCCGATGTCGGAGTGGATCGGCGACTTCGACCGTCGGCCGTAGACGCGCTCGACGCGATCCGGGATTGCGGAGGTTCGCTACAATCCTGCGGTCGCGGGCTCTGCCCGCGTTGAAAGCACTCCCGCTGACCAGACCCCGGGTCTGCCATCGGCACACGAAGTTCTCTCGAATCATGAGCTACGCGATCATCACCCTCGGCGGCAAGCAGTACCGCGTCAGCGAAGGCGAGCGGCTGCTCGTCGACCGCCTCGCGCTCGAGGACGGCGCAACCTTCACGCCGTCCGTCCTGCTCGCCGGTGGGGACGGCGAGGCCAAGCTCTCGCCGTCGGACGTCGTCGTCACTGCGAAGGTGCTCGCGCAGGCGAAGGGTCCGAAGATCCGCATCGGGAAATACAAGAAGCGCACCGGCTACAAGCGCCACACGGGCTTCCGCGCCTCGCTGACGCAGATCCAGATCGAGTCGATCGGTGGATCGACGAAGCGGGCTCCGAAACAGGCGGCGCCGAAGCAGAGTGCGCCGGTCGCGGATCTCCCGAGCGGCGTGCCGGCCGGGTACGCCGAGCTGACAGTGGCCGAGGTGAAGGAGGCTGCGGCCACCTGGGACGCCGCGTCGCTCGCAGCCGCCCTCGAGTACGAGCAGTCGCACGCCAATCGGAAGGGCGCCGTGGCGGCGCTCGAGTCCGCGATCTCGGAGGCTGACGCCTGATGGCACACAAGAAGGGACTCGGATCCTCCAAGAACGGTCGCGACTCGCAGAGCCAGCGCCTCGGCGTCAAGATCTTTGCGGGCCAGGAAATCAAGGCCGGGATGATCATCGTCCGTCAGCGCGGCACCCGCTTCCGGCCCGGCGACGGCGTCGGCATCGGTCGTGACGACACGCTCTTCGCGCTGCGCGAAGGAACCGTGGAGTTCCATCGCAGCGGCGAGCGGCGCTCGGTGTCGATCACCACGCCGAGCGACGCAGCCTAGGCGAGCGCCCCGCTCGAGCGGGTGTTCCACGATCGCCTCAGCATCGTCGCCCGCTCCGGCCGGGGCGGCGACGGCGGACTCAGCTTCCGGCGCGAGAAGCACGTTCCGCGGGGCGGCCCGGACGGCGGCGACGGTGGTCGCGGCGGCGACGTGACACTCGTCGCCGACCCCGCCTTGCGCGATCTCTCGTCGCTTCGTGGCCGGAAGGTGCTCGCCGCCGGTCGCGGCGGGAACGGCGGTGGCACCCGCAAGCACGGCGCCGACGGGGGCGCGATCGAGCTCGCCGTCCCGGTTGGGACCCAGGTGACGGGGGAGGACGGCGAGCTCGTCGGCGACCTCGCGCGCGCGGGCGAGCGAATGGTGGTCGCCCGCGGTGGGTTGGGTGGACGCGGCAACGCGCGTTTCGCCACGCCGACGCGCCAGACACCGCGCTTCGCGGAGACGGGGCTCGAGGGCGAGAGTCGCGCGCTCGAGCTCCGCCTCAAGCTCGTCGCGGACGCAGCGCTCGCGGGTCTCCCGAACGCGGGCAAGTCGTCGCTCTTGCGCCGACTCTCGAACGCGACACCGAAGGTCGCGGACTACCCGTTCACGACGCTCCAGCCGGTTCTCGGTACGGTCGAGGCAGGTGACGGCGCCCAGCTGACGGTCGCCGACGTCCCCGGTCTGATCGAGGGTGCGAGCGAGGGCGTCGGGCTCGGTCACGCGTTTCTCGCACACCTCGAGCGAGCGCGGCTCCTCGTGCACGTCATCGACGCGTCCGCAGGCGATGCGGACGTGCGCTTCCGGACGATCGACCGCGAGCTCGGTCTCTACGGCGCCGGTCTCGACGAGCGCTCGCAGATCGTCGTCGTCAACAAGGCAGACCTGACGCCTGACGAGCCGCCCTTCACGGTCGTGGATGACCGCATCGTCGCGGTGCACCGGGTCTCGTGCGCGACGGGTCGGGGGATCGCGGAGCTGAAGGCCGCCCTCTTTGCCCACTGCCCGCCTGCACCCGAGCCGGAGGTCATCGACCCGGAGCTACCGGAGTTCATCGAGTACCGGCCGACGGCGCCCTCGCGCCGCGCGTTCCGGATCCTGCGCACCGATCGCGGCTTCCGCGTCGTGGGCGCTGTCCCGGATGGCGAGGAGCTCGAGGAGGCGTTGCGGGCTGCCGGTGTCCGTCCGGGTGTGCTCGTCGAGATCGGCGACGAGGAGCTCGAATGGCAGCCGTGACCTCGTGGCCGCGGCTTCCGGGGCGCGGCTTCAGCCGGGCGAAAGCGTCGCGGTCGTGAGCGTCGGTCTCCTCGGCGGGGCGTTTGACCCTCCGCACGTCGGTCACGTTGCGCTCGCGCGCGAGGGGATCGCGGTGTTCTCGCTCGACCGTCTCCTCGTCCGTGTCGTCGCGGATCCCGGTCACAAGGAGGTCTCGACCCCGGCCGGAGTCCGATTGGAGCTCGCTCGGCTCGCCTTCACGGAGGTACGGGGGGCCGAGGTCGCCCTCGATCCGTACGCGCGCACGGTCGACTCCCTCGAGGCACTCGACCTCGACGACCCCGACTTTCTGATCGGCGCCGACGAGTTCGCCGCGTTCCTCGCCTGGAAGGAGCCAGATCGCATCCTCGAGCGCGCGCGTCTCGGCGTCGCCACACGACCGGGCGTGGAGCGTGGTCGTCTGGACGAGGTGCTCGCCGCGCTCGCGCAGCCCGGTCGCGTCTCGTTTTTCACGCTCGAGTCGCATCCGGTCTCGTCGAGCGAGATCAGGACGCGGGTGGCGGCCGGGCGCCCGATCGACGGCCTCGTCCCGCCGGCGGTTCGGGCGGAGATCGAGCGGTTGGGTCTCTACGCGGACCGTCCTCCGACGGGGGCCGGCGGTATGCTTCCCGACGACCTGAGCGAACGGACGACACCGAACTGACGTCTCTCGAGCAAGCACGCCGTATCGCCGCTTCCTGCGAGGAGCGGCTGGCGACGAACGTGGCGATCCTCGACATGCGGTCGGTCTGCGACTACACCGACTTCTTCGTCATCGCGACGGGCCAGAACGTCCGTCAGACCAAGGCGATTCACGACGAGGTGTACGCCGCCGTGAAGCGCGACGAGAACGTGACCCCTCGCTCGACGAGCGGTCTTCCCGAGGCGAGCTGGATCGTCGCCGACTACCTCGACGTCGTGCTGCACGTCTTCACGCCCGAGACGCGCGAGTACTACCGCCTCGAAGACCTCTGGGACGACGTCCCCAAGCTCGAAGCCGCCGCCACGGCCTGACCTCCCGACCCGTGTCCGACCCGTGTCCGACTTCAGTCGGACACGTGCTCTCCGCCTGACGTGCCTAGGCGCCTGACGCCGAGCCACCAGTGTCTGGCTTCAGCCAGACACCCGCTCGTTCTCAAATCAGGCGACACACCCCGTCCGATGCGTTCTCTAGTCCGAGAACGTGGAACCGACGACCGATCAGAAGCGCGCAATCGCCGAGTCGGCGCGATCGTCCACGCGGCGATCAAGCTCGGCATCGGAGTGCTCAGGCCCGCTGACCGAAGGGCATCGGTACGACCTCGTGTTCGACCTCGATGGCCGCTTGGCTCGTGCGCAGTGCAAGTGGGCGACGCTTCACGGAAGACGTTGTAGCGACCGCTGCTACTCCTGCAGACGTACGCGTAGCGGCCAGTTGAGGCGCGGCTACTCAGCCGAGGGTCGATGCGATTGCGGCGTACTGCGCCGAGGTCGACCGATGCCTCTACGTGCCGATCGAACGGCTTGCCGGTCGCGTGAACCTCTATCTGAGGCTTCGTACGACCCGGAACAACCAGCGGAAGGCCATCAACTGGGCCGATGAGTTCGCTTTCGAGCGACTACAATCTGCAGCGTCTGGGGCCGTAGCTCAGTTGGGAGAGCGTTTGGCTGGCAGCCAAAAGGCCAGGGGTTCGAGCCCCCTCGGCTCCACTCACCGAAGCGACCCGCGTCTCTTCGAGACCTCGGGTCGCGACCTCCGGAGAAAGAGCGCCGACCACTGATGCGCATCCAGCTCGCGCGC
>JACDBY010000457.1 GCA_013694685.1 Actinomycetota bacterium | reverse complement strand
GCTCGAGCTCGGTCGCGCGGCCGAAGAGATCGGACAGCGCCTCACGGCGAGCTGCCTGTGACCCTGCGCCGGAGATCGCAGCGATCCGTGACACGGCCTCGTGCACCTCGAGCAGCTCGAGCGTGGGAGACGACGCAGGAGGTGGCAGCTCGCGTAGCGCCGCCCACCCGACCCCGATCGTCCCCTGCGGAAGAAACCCCGAGAGATAGGCGACAGCGACTGCGACCTCGTCGGGGCTCGCTTGGCCGAGACACTCGGCGAGCCTGGCGATCTTCGTCAGCCGCGAGCGGGTCGCGGCGACGTCGTTCGAAGCCTGCGCGACCCAGTCGAGAAGCATCAGCGACATTCAACAGGACGACCCTCGCTCTCATTTACGTCTCATTGCGCGCCAGTAGGACGTACTCGACAAGTCCGCGCGAAAGGAGCTAGTAGGAGATGAGAACGAAACGCTCGATTGCAGTTGTACTCGGAGCCTTCGCTGCCGCGGGTGCGGTGGCGATGCTCGGCGGCGAGAGCAACGCAAGCCCCGAGACCGCCGCCGGCTGTCAAGTTCCGCAGGGGAGCGAGCAGGTTCGCCTGAACCCTGCCGACTTCACGACGCGCATCGACAACCCCTGGTGGCCGATGCGGCCGGGCACTCGTTGGATCTATCACGAGACCGATCCGGAGGGGACGAGGCAGAAGGTCGTGGTGACGGTCACCCAGGAGACGAAGAGGATCGCGAACGGAGTCACGGCACGAGTCGTCCACGACGCGGTCACCGAGGACGGCGAGTTCGTCGAGGTCACCGACGACTGGTACGCGCAGGACAAGTGCGGAAACGTCTGGTACCTCGGCGAGGCCACGAAGGAGTACGAGAACGGCAAGGTGGTGTCGACCGAGGGCTCGTTCGAGGCCGGCGTCGACGGAGCCCAGGCCGGGGTCATCATGCCCGCGAAGCCCCGGGCGGGACTCGGTTACCGGCAGGAGTACTACGCGGGACATGCGGAGGACAAGGCCGCCGTCGTCAGCCTCGCAGAGCAGGCCGAGGTGCCGTTCGGCTACTTCAAGAAGGGGCGGGTTCTCATGACGAGGGATCTGAATCCGCTGAGCCCCAAGATCCTCGAGTACAAGTTCTACGCACGGGGAATCGGCCCGGTCCTGGCGATCGGCGTGTCGGGCGGAAGCGACCGCGAGGAGCTTCTCAGCTTCGAGCGAGGCAGGTAGCGCGACTCATCGTCATCTCATCGCAGCACGCTAGAACTGACGACACACGAGAAGGGAGACACGGATGAAGCTCAACAGACGAATCATTCTCGCCATCGCAGTGGTCATCGTTGCGCTGGCGGCGGGAGGAGCGGGTATCGCGCAGGCGGTCGGCGGCGGCTCGGAGAAGCCGGTGACCGGTCCGGCCGCGGAGCAGGCGAAAGCCGCCGCGCTGGAGGCCGCGGGAGGCGGAACCGTGACCGAGATCGAGGGCCAGGACGACGACGGCGCCGGTGTCTACGAGGTCGAGGTTCGCCGCGCCGACGGCACCCAGGTCGAGATCCATCTCGACGCCCAGTTCCAGGAGGTCGGCAGGGCGGCGGACGACGACACAGGGTCGGAGTCCGAGGACGAGTTCGGAGAGGAATCCGGCTCGGACGACTGACCGGCCGCGGCTCGCGTCACCCGGTAGAGGAGGGGTCGGGGTTTCCCCGGCCCCTCTTTCTCATCTCGATCTCATGTTTCGCGCGACAATGCAGGAAATGCGGATCCTGGTGGTCGAGGACGACGTGAAGATGGCAGGGCTGCTGCGGCGCGGGCTGGTCGAGGAGGGTCTCTCTGCCGACATCGCGCGGACGGGCGACGATGCGCTGTGGATGGCGCGGGCTACCGAGTACGACGCGATCGTCCTCGACGTGATGCTTCCGGGTGTGAGTGGCTTCGACGTGTGTCGCCGGCTCCGCGAGTCGGGCACCTGGTCTCCGGTCCTGATGCTGACCGCGCGCGATGCGGTCAGCGACCGAGTCACGGGCCTGGACGCGGGCGCAGACGACTACCTCACCAAGCCCTTCTCCTTCGCCGAGCTGCTCGCTCGTCTGCGCGCGCTTGCACGCCGAACGCCGCTCGAACGGCCGGCGGTTCTCAAGGTCGGGGATCTTCGCGTCGACCCTGCCACGCGGCAGGTCTGGCGCGGTGACGTCGAGGTCGCGCTGTCGTCCAAGGAGTTCGCGTTGCTCGAGACGTTCATGCGCCGTCCTGGGCTGGTTCTCTCCCGCTTCCAGCTGCTCGAGCACTGCTGGGACTACGCCTACGAGAACAGGTCGAACGTGGTCGACGTCTACATCCGCTACCTGCGCGAGAAGATCGACCGGCCGTACGGAAAGGCATCCATCGAGACCGTGCGCGGGGCGGGATACCGGCTGCGGAAGGATGCGGGGTGAGGCGTCTACCGATCCGCGTGCGGTTGACGCTCGCCTTCGCGCTGGCGATGGGTGTCGTCCTCGCTGCGACGGGTGTCTTTCTGTACCTGGAGCTCCGCACCTCCCTCGACGAGTCGATCGACGAGAGCCTCGAGGCGCGGGTCTCGGAGGTCGCGCCGCGTCTGGCGCTCGGCGGCCTGATCGTCGGGCCCGGTATGGGCTCGGGCCTTGTCGATCCGGACGAGCGTTTCCTTCAGGTTCTGGACCTTCGTGGACACGTCGTCGATGCCACCCCGACCGTCGAGAACGGCCCGCTTCTCGAGCAGGAAACGCTCGCTCGGGCCGCCGGCCGACGAACCACATGGCTCGAGCTCGACGAGGTTCCGGGAATCTCGGGCCTGACCCGGATCCTCGCGATGCCCGTCGAGACTCCGGGCGGTACCCGCGTGCTCCTCGTCGGCGCCTCGCTCGAGGATCGGGACGAGACGCTACGTGGCTTTCTCGTCATCCTCTTCCTCGTCGGGCCCGCAGCGCTCGCGCTGACGTCGCTCCTCGGGTACTGGCTCGCAACGGCAGCGCTCAAGCCCGTGGAGGCAATGCGGATCGAGGCCGCTGCCATCTCCGGCTCCGAGCCCGGGCGGCACCTGCCCCTCCCCCGCTCGCAGGACGAGATCCATCGACTGGGTCAGACCCTGAACGAGATGCTCGACCGCCTCGACGCCGCGCTGGAGCGGGAGCGGGGCTTCGTGGCAGACGCCAGCCACGAGCTCCGTACCCCGCTCGCGCTCTTGAAGGCGGAGCTCGAGCTTGCGCTTCGCCGGCCTCGCAGCGCACCCGAGCTCGAAGACGCGATCCGTTCGGCTGCCGCCGAGACCGACCGCCTCGCCGGCCTCGCGGAAGATCTCCTCCTCCTCGCCCGCTCCGATCAGGGCGAGCTCGCGTTGCGGACCGAGCGGATCGACATCGCGGAGCTCCTCGGACGGGTGACGGATCGCTTCCGGCTTCACGCAGAGGCGCCGGCTCGGACGATCGAGATCGAGGTCCCGAACGGGCTCGAGCTCGACGCTGACGCGCGCCGACTCGAGCAGGCGGTCGGCAATCTGGTCGAGAATGCCCTGAAGCACGCCAGGGGCTCGGTTTGGCTCACAGCAGTCGAGCAAGACGGCCACATCGAGCTCCACGTTCGAGACGAGGGCGGCGGCTTTCCGCCCGCCTTCCTCTCGCGCGCGTTCGATCGCTTCAGCCGTGCCGACGACGCACGCTCGGGCGACGGCACGGGCCTCGGCCTCACCATCGCCGCCGCGATCGCCAAAGCACACGGTGGCTCGGCGCACGCGAGGAACTCCGAGAGCGGAGGCGCGGAGGTGTGGCTCTCGCTCCCGCGCGCCGGCCGTTAGGCGCTACTCGCGACCACTCGCCCGCGCCGCTGACGATCCCTGTTACGCCGATGAGGGAAGTTCGTCGAGCTCGCCCTGGGTGAGCTCCCAGCTCGCGGCCGCCGCGTTCGCTCGCACCTGCTCGGG
>JACDBY010000453.1 GCA_013694685.1 Actinomycetota bacterium | reverse complement strand
GTGCTCTACCCCCGCGAGGCAGGGTTCGAGGTGCGTCTCGGCGGGATCGAGGTGAAGGTCGTGAAGCGCGATGACCTGATCGCCCGCATTCACGATTGACGCCCTGGGGGTCGATATCCTCCCCCGAACCGGAGAAGTGGCCGAGTGGCTGAAGGCGGCGCCCTGCTAAGGCGTTAGGTGGGGAAAACCCTGCCTCGAGGGTTCGAATCCCTCCTTCTCCGTTTGTAAGCCGCCGTTCGCGTCTGGCGTTCGTAACCGCCCGCATTGGACGTGTCCGACTACAGCTCGACACGTGCTCTCGCCCGGCGTATGCGGCTCGCTACGCTTGTGGCCGCTCGGAGGGGTGCCGGAGCGGTCGAACGGGGCGGTCTCGAAAACCGTTAAGGGTGCAAGCTCTTCGAGGGTTCAAATCCCTCCCCCTCCGCTCTTACCACGGCTCAAGCCCGCATGGTTGAGCCGTTCGCGCGCGAATGGTGCAGTCGTGATTTTAGAACCGAAACCGCCTAGCCGGGGATCAATTAGGCGGGACGCCAGAATCCGACAGTCGCACGGATCATCGCACGGATGGTGCGAAAAGCCGTCAGGCGTTGGAGTTGGCGAGGGCGCGACGCAGGTGCTCGGCGGTAACGGATCGCGGATCGTCGACGAGCTGCTCGTCCTCGATCGGCCCAGGGTGGTGCTCGGCGAGCATCGTCCGCAGCGACTCGCGTTGATCCGTCGCGACCATCAGAAAGGTGCCGGTGGGCCGGGCGAGCGCGTCGAGCGTGATCACAGCTCGCGCCAGCCGATCAGCTCGATGTCGAGCTCGTCGGCCCGGGCGCGGACGCGCGGATCGGTGAGCGAGCGCAACTCCTGCTCGCGCTCGACCGTATAGCGGGAGACGAGCCCGTCTGCATAGCCGGGATGACAGGCGAGCTCGCTGACGCCCTCGGCAAGAGTCCCTAGGATCTCGAGCAGCCGCTCTACGCCGATCGCCGGGGCGCCATAGAAGCGAGGGTCGTGCGGGATGGTGTGCTCGCGGGCGGGCAGGTCGTGCCGGTCGGCAAACGCGACGTAGACGTCGCGGATCCTCGGTTCGCGATGGGCGTGGTGGTGGGAGTCGAGGTGCGTAGGCCGGTCGCCGACGAGCTCCTCGAAGCGCGCCAGCTGGCGAGTCAGCTCCTGGTCGCATCGCGCGGGTGGGATCCCGTCCAAGACGGCATGCAGCCCAACCGAGAGCTGCGGCGCAGCACGGACTAGATGGACGCCGTACTCTGCCGCAGGTGGGTCGACCATCAGGCTCGCACTCGTGACGATTCCCCGCTCGTGCGCCTCGAGAATCCCCCGGCTGACGTCCGCCGTGTAACCGAGGTCGTCGGCGTTGACGATCAGGCGTCGCATCGACGATCCACTCGATGTGGCATCGTTACCAGGCGATCCTAGACCGTCAGCTGCCTCGCTAACCCGTTCGGCGCGATCTGGAGCGCCTCGCTGATGCTCGACCATCTCGGTGAGGCCGAGGCGGCCGCCCGTCTCCTCCGCGCGGTCGAGTTGGTGTGCCGCGACCGACCTCGGACCCGCGAGATCGGCGGGAGCGCTTCGACCTCCTGGGTCGGCGACGCGGTGGCAGTCCGTGTCTGAGTGGTGGCGGAGCGCCGTCCTCTATCAGATCTATGTCCGCAGCTTCGCCGACTCTGACGGCGACGGCGTAGGCGATCTCCAGGGGATCCGCTCCCGCCTGCCGTACGTGCGCGAGCTCGGGGTCGACGGGATCTGGCTGACGCCGTTCTACCCCTCGCCCGGAGCCGATCACGGGTACGACGTCTCGGACTACCTCGACGTCGACCCCCGGCTCGGCACGCTTGCCGTGTTCGACTCACTGATCGCCGATGCGCACGAGCTCGGGCTCCGTGTCGTGGTCGACATCGTGCCGAACCACACCTCGAGCGAGCATCCTTGGTTTCGGAACGCCATCGCGGACCCGACTCACCCCGACCGCGCGCGCTACTTCTTCCGGCCCGGTCGGGACGGTGGCCCGCCGAACGGCTGGAGGTCCGCCTTCGGCGGGTCCGCCTGGACGCTCGACGAGCACACAGGCGAGTACTACCTCCACTTCTTCGCGACCGAGCAACCCGACCTCGACTGGCACCAGGAGAGCGTCCGGGAAGACTTCGAGAACGTGCTCCGTTTCTGGCTCGACCGAGGGGTCGACGGTTTCCGGGTGGACGTCGCACACGCGCTCTTCAAGGCCCAGGACCTCCGAGAGATGGAAGAGCCCGTTCCCCGCACCTGGCACGGCGACTGGCTGACGGCGCTGGATCAGCCCGAACTGCACGACCTCTATCGCCGCTGGCGCGAGATCGCAGACGCGTATTCGGGCGACCGGATGTACGTGGGCGAGATCACGCTCGGGAACCCGGAGAACGTCGCTCGTTATGTCCGCCCCGACGAGCTCCAGCTCGCCTTCAACTTCGCCTTCCTGAACACCGCGTGGGACGCGGACGCGATCCGGGCGACCGTCGACGCCACACAGTCGGCGCTCGACGCCGTCGGCGCACCTTCGACGTGGGTCTTCGAGAACCACGACGTCACGCGGCTGCCGACGCGCTACGGAGGAGGTGCGCATGGGCGGCGCCGCGCACGGGCGGCGACGCTCCTGCTCCTCGCGCTCCCGGGAACTGCGTTCGTGTACCAAGGCCAGGAGCTGGGACTCGAGGAAGTCGACCTCGACGACGACCTGCGCCAGGATCCGGTCTTCTTCCGAACGCAGGGGGGCCGGATGGGCCGCGACGGCTGCCGCGTCCCGATCCCCTGGCAGACCGGATCGCCCGGCCTCGGCTTCACGACGGGGCGGCCGTGGCTCCCGATCCCCGAGGAATGGGAGGCCGTCAGCGTGAGTGCCCAAAGCGGCGACGCGGGCTCGATGCTCGAGCTCCACCGCTCGGCGATCGCGCTCCGACCCCGCGAAGCGCCCTTCGTCTGGCTCGAGAGTCCACCGGGCTCCCTCGCGTTCGCGCGGGGCGAGCTCACGTGCGTCGTCAACCTCGCCGCCGCCCCGATGTCGCTACCGGCAGGCGAGCTCTTGCTCGCGAGCGACGCGGCGCTCCACGACCTCCTCCCTCCGGACACCGCCGTCTGGGTGCGGACGGAAGCTCGCTGAAGAATTGACGCGCTACGACCCGACGACGCCCCGAGTTGGGCTCGTCGCGTTCTTCGACTACGACGCGTCGTCGCCCCAGCGAACGTCGATCGTCGGTCGCGAGGAGCGCGACGGAGTCGCGTTGACCGAGCTGCGCTTCGACAACGGCGTGGCCGGCGAGGTCGCGGCGTACGTCGTTGGAGAGGCTGACGGCCGGGCATCGTGATCGCCCACGGCGTCATCGGGCGGCGTGGGTCCGCTGCCGGGCTCGGCCGGGAGCTCGTAGTAGTCGCCGCATCCAGGCACTTTGTTAGCCTCGCGCATGCGGGCTCGGATGTCGTCGAGGCGTTCACCTACTACGCCCACCGCGAGAAGATGCGCCTCGTCGGCAAGGAGCATCTCCTCGAGCAGCTCAACCGCCAGGCCCTCACGATCGCGAAGGAGGTCGCCGCCGAGACCGGGGCGCTCTTCGCGGGCGACATCTGCAACACGAACGTCTTCGTCGCAGACGACGCCTCGCGGCGGGCGGTGCGGGAGATGTTCGACGAGCAGGTCGGCTGGGCGATCGAGGCGGGAGTCGACTTCGTCATCGGCGAGACGTTCTCGTGGGGAGAGGAAGCGCTGATCGCGCTCGAGTCGATCACCACGACCGGCCTGCCGGCAGTGATCACGCTCGCGATCCATCAGGAACCGGAGACACGCGAGGGCTGGACGCCCGAGGAGGCATGCAAGCGCCTCGCCGACGCCGGCGCCGACGTCGTCGGCCTCAACTGCATCCGCGGCCCGAAAACGATGCTGCCGCTCCTGGCCGCGATCCGAGCGCGGGTCGACTGCCACCTCGCAGCGCTACCCGTCCGAGCTTCCAGTCGCTCCGCGACCCCGGCTACGAAGATCTCCCGGGCGGGCGCACTTTGGAGCGC
>JACDBY010000448.1 GCA_013694685.1 Actinomycetota bacterium | reverse complement strand
GCTCGCTGCTCGACGACTTCGTCTTCGACGAGGCGGGCGGCGTCGTCCACTTCCGCAACGCCCCGTCACCGGGCGCCATCTCGTGTCTCGCGATCGCAGAGGTGATCGCCGATCGGCTCGAAGAGCGCGTGTCCGACTGAATTCGGACACGGGTCGGACACGCGCTCTCGATCTAATCGCTGGCGGCGAGCAGCTCCTCGAGGCGGTCGAAGTTCTCGTCCATGCCGCTGTCCATGCCGTGGAGCATCGCGTCGCGGGCCTCGATCGAGAGGAAGAGCGACAGACCCTCGAGGCGGCTGCGCCCGTCGTCCAGGTCGGTGAACGTCAGGACCTCGAACGTGGGATGGCCGGGCTCGTTCTCGAACTCGAAGGTCTGGACGAGGCGGCTCGATGAGGTCACCTCGTGGAACGAGCCGTGAAAGCCGTACTCCGCGCCGCCGCCCGCGACGACGTAGCTCCAGCAGCCGCCGGTCCGCGCGTCGAACTCGCGCATCGTGAGCGTGGTGCCTCGCGGCCCGATCCATTTGGCCACGAGCTCGGGCTCGGTATGCGCGGCGAAGACGCGTGCCGCAGGAGCCTCGAACTCCCGGACGAAGGCGATGCTCTGCTGCCCGGCCTCGGCGGTGACGGTGCGCTTGTTCGTCATGTTGTGTCCTTCCTGTTCTCGAGCAGCTCGTCGAGCCGCTCGTAGCGTGCTGTCAGTCTTCGGCGGTGCGCCTCGAGCCAATCGACGGACGCGGCGAGGGCAGCCGCGTCGAGGTGCACGGGGCGGGTCTTTCCCTCGCGAGACCTCGTCACGACGCCGGCCGCACCGAGCACCTGGATGTGCTTCGACACCGCCTGGAGGGAGATCGGAAAGAGGGCGGCGAGGTCTGTGACCGTCGCGTCGCCTTCGGCGAGGCGCTCGACGATGCCGCACCGTACGGGATCGCCGAGTGCGGCGAACGTCTCCGCGAGATCAGGTTGCTTCAACAGACATTCAATCATTTGATTGAATGAATGTACACGTCCGGTCGCGCTCGGTCAAGCTGGCTGGGTGGGAGAGCACGTGTCCGACACGGGGGGACTCGCTCGCCCACGCCTTGGCCATGGCCACGCGCTGCGAGAGCGTCGGGTGACTCTGGAGGAAAACGTATGCCCAGGTGGGCGGGCTCGGGTCGCCAAGCGAGGTCGAGGAGAAACCGCGGAAGAGACCCTCGGCGGCAACGGGATCGCCGGTCGTCTCGAGTGCCTTCCAGTCCGCCTCGCCCTCCATGTGGCGGCTGACCTGATTCTGCGCTGGAGCGAGTGCGAGCTGCACGACGGCAGTGACGAGTAGCGCGAGCGGCACGGCAGCCGGCTCGCCCATGCCGCCCCGTCTCCGCGTCGCGATCACCAACGCGAGCGAGCCGGGGAGCGCGAAGAGGCCGAACCAGCCGATCGACTCGAGGATGTGGTCGCTCGAGTGGTGTCCGAGCTCGTGCGCGAGGACGACGTTCACCTCCCGGTCGGTGAAGCGGCCGTCGAGCAGCGTGTCCCAGAGCACGATGCGCGCCGACGGCCCCAGGCCGAATGCGTAGGCGTTCGCCTGGCTCGTGTCGCCGCTCACCTCCTCGATCCTGAGCGGGATGTCGTCGACGCCCTGCTCCCGCTCGAAGCGGTCGTAGGTCTGCTGGAGCTCGGGGTCGACCGGCCGTTCGAGCCCGGTGACGAGGTAGGGCCCGACGAAGACGAGTGCGATCGCGATCGCCGCGAAGACACCCGCACCGGGGATCCACCACCAGGATCCGAGCCACCGGGCGAGCGCCATCACGACGAGGAGGGCGAGGCATGAAGCGACGAACGTGCCACCGAGCGCGAGCCAGTCGCCAAAGATCCACTCGAGGTAGCCGACCTCCGAGACCCCGTTCCGGCGATCCCACCAGAGCGCCGCGACGGAGAACGGAAGCAGCGTCAGCCACGCGATCGCGAGACCGAGCATCCCGAGCAGCATTCCCGTGCCGATCGGCCCGGCGGCTGACTCACGCGCGAACCGGGCCCCGTGACGGGCGTACACGGCGAGCGTTGCGAGCAGGACGAGCTGGGCGAGCAGGTAGTCGACGTAGAGGAACCGCTCGTAGCGCTCCGCCTGGTCGACGAGCTCGCGGCCGAACGTCGCGTCGACGTCGATCTCGGGCAGCGAGAGACCGTCCGGGACGACGCTCCCCGCGAGCACCCAGGCGAGGAGCGCCCCGCCTCCGGCGACCCCGAGGTAGACGATCGCCCGCAGCGGGCTCACGCTGTGTCTGCCACCGCGAATTGCTCGGGCTCGGCGATCGGGGCGGGCGGCGCGACGAGCACCGGGGACGAGTCGGGGTACTGCGGCGTGAGGAGCAGGGCGTAGGCGCCGATCTGGCTCTGGTACCGGACGGCCGCAGCGCCGAGGTCGCGCAGGCCGCTCGGCATACGCCCGGTGACGACAGCGGCGACCCAGCCGAGCAGGGCAACGGCGTAGAGCACGATCGAGTACGCCTGGTACACGAGGAGCGCAGGCAGCGCGAGGACGAGCCGCACGAGGACGCCGAGCCGTCGCTGACGCGCCGGAGGCTCGATCGTGACGTCGATCGGATAGCTCCCTTCGCGCCCGACGAAGCCGGGGAACGGACGCCCGACGAGGTAGGTGAACGCGGTGACGTGGGCCACGTAACGCACGAACGCCGCGAGGAACCGGTGCAGCGACGACGGCATCTCCCCGCGGGCCAGGGTGACGAGCCAGCCGAGGACGGCTGCGACGGTCGCGGGAACGGC
Organism: Actinomycetota bacterium; assembly: GCA_013694685.1. Taxonomy (GTDB): domain Bacteria; phylum Actinomycetota; class Thermoleophilia; order Gaiellales; family Gaiellaceae; genus Gaiella. The sequence continues at coordinate 2,529 of JACDBY010000448.1, read as the reverse complement.
CCAGAGCGTGAGCCAGAAGAAATGCGGAACCGCGAGCGGCAGTCGGAACGCGACGAGGAGCCGCGGTCGCCGGAGGTCGTTCTCGACAAGGATCGCGACCGCGTGGCGGGGGAGGTCAGGCGGTGGCTCGACCCGCCCCGGGGTCGAGTCCGGGTACCGACCCGTCGCGAGGAGCGCATAGGCGGTCACCTGGGCGGCATACCCGCACGCGTACGCGCCCGCGTCGCGCAAGCCGCGTGGCATGCGACCGAGGACGAGTGCCGCGAGCCAGCCGAGGAAGCCCACCGTCGCGCTCAGCGCACCGACTGCCGTGAGGGGCGCAAAGCCGAAGCCTGCGCCGAGCACGACGGAGCCGGCGAGCGTCGAGGCGAGGAGCAGCGCCGGAATCGCGAGGACAATGCGCACGAGGGCGCCGAGGCGCCTCTGACGCTCCGGTCCATCGATCTCGACGTCCACCGGATAGTCGGTCGAGCCGGTGAAACCGGGGTAAGGGCCTGCGGCCAGGCAGAGATAGGCGGTCACGTGCGTCGAATAGCGGACGTACGAGACGAGAAAGCCATGGAGCGTCCGCGGTGCCCGGCCCTCGAAGACGATCGCGAGCCAGACCACGAACGCGAGCGTCGAGGCAGCGATCCCGTAGAGGGCGAGCCAGACGAAGTGGGGGAGGGCGAGGAGGAGGCGGAAGAAGACCGTCAGCCGCCGTCGCGCGAGGTCGTCCGTGACGATGAGCCGAACGGGATGGCGAGCCGCAGGCGCCGGTGCCGTCGTCACGGTCACACTCTAGGATCGACACGTGAGCGAGGCGCCCGTGACGCGTGCCGACGTCGTCAGGGCTGCCGAGACGGTGCGCGGCCGCGTCCGGCGGACGCCGCTCATGGACGGCGGCGCGCTCGTGCCGGGACTCACCCTCAAGGCCGAGCTCCTCCAGCACACCGGGTCGTTCAAGGCGCGCGGGGTCGTGAACAAGCTCTCCGCGCTCGGTGGAGAGGAGCGCGCCCGCGGCGTCGCCGGTGCATCTGCCGGGAACCACGCGATCGCCCTCGCCTGGGGGGCAGCCGCAGAGGGACTCGAGTCCGTCGTCTTCACGTGGAGCTCCGCGAGCCCGTTCAAGCTCGAGCGCGCCCGTGCCCTCGGCGCGCGGATCGACGCCGCGGCCGAGGATCCCTCCGGCGCGTTCGTCCGGCTCGAGGGGCACCTCCGCGAGACGGGGGCGAGCCTCGTGCATCCGTTCGACGACCCACTCGTGATGGCGGGCCAGGGCACAGTGGGTCTCGAGATCCTCGAAGACGTGCCGCGCCCGGACGTGATCGCCGTGCCGGTCGGCGGCGGGGGTCTCGTCGCGGGGATCGCGGCCGCCGTCGCACCCAAGGGGATCCAGGTCATAGGCGTCGAGCCGGAGGGGTCTCCGGCGCTCGCCCTGGCGCTCAAGACCGGCAAGCCAGTCGCCGTGGCGCCTCGGACGATCGCGGGCGGGCTCGATGCGCCGTTCGCGGGGAAGCTCGCGCTCGAGGTCTGCCAGGCCACCGGCGTCCGCGTCGTGACGGTTCCGGACGCGGAGATCGAGCGGGCCATGCGCGGGCTCTACGCCGAGGCGAAGCTCGCCTGCGAGCCAGCCGGCGCGGCGGCGGTCGCGGCCTGTCTCTCGGGTCGGATCGAAGCGGAATCGGTCGTCGCGGTTGTCTCCGGAGGCAACGTGGGGCCGGAAATCGCCTCTGATATTCTGAGCGGCACATGAAGGCCGACATCCATCCCGAGTATGTCGTCGCCCACGTCACCTGCTCGTGCGGCAACCAGTTCACGACGCGCTCCACGAAGGCGGAGCTGCACGTCGAGGTCTGCTCGGCCTGCCATCCGTTCTACACGGGGAAGCAGAAGCTGATGGATTCCGGTGGCAGGGTCGAGCGCTTCCAGCGCCGGCTCGAAAAGGCCGCCACGGCCAAGAACGCGTAGCCGCGCCCTCGGTAGCGGCCGGTACGGTGCCTTCGTGAGCGTGTCCTATGGCGGTCAGGCGGTGCTCGAGGGCGTCATGATGCGCGGCCCGTCGTGCTGGGCCGTCGCGATCCGCACGCCCGAGGGCGGGATCGAGGAGGTCGTCAAGGACGTCACCTCGCCGATGAAGCGGCACCGGATCTGGCGCCTGCCGGTGATCCGCGGGGTGATCGCCCTGGGCGAGTCCCTCGCGATCGGATTCCGCGCGCTCGCCATCTCCGCGAACGTCGCCGCACGCGAGGAGGACGACGAAGGAAACGTCGTCACCGAGATCAGCCGCGGGCAGATCATCTTCTCGTTCGCGCTCGCGATCGGGTTCGCTGTGATGCTGTTCAAGGTCGGGCCTGCGCTCCTCACGAGCTGGCTCCCGGTCGAGGACACGGCCTGGTTCGTGATCGTCGAGGGGTTGATCAGGGTCGCCGTCTTCGTCGCGTACATCGGTTTGATCGGGCTGATCCCCGATCTCAAGCGTGTCTTCCAGTACCACGGTGCCGAGCACAAGACGATCAACGCGCTCGAGGCCGGCTCGGAGCTGACACC
>JACDBY010000402.1 GCA_013694685.1 Actinomycetota bacterium | reverse complement strand
GCCGAGCGAGGCCCGCGAACATTCTGCTCTTGATGGTGCCAAGCGGCAGTCCGAGGCGCTCGGCGAGCTCAGACTGCGAATAGCCACCGTAGTACGACAGCTCGATCGCCTCGCGCTGGGCGTCCGGGAGGAGCCGCAGCGCCTGTTGCACACGCTCGCGCTCGAACCCGAGCCAGGCCTCGTCCTCCGCGGAGCCGGCCGGGTCGGCGGGCTCCTGCCGCTGGACGAGCTCGAGCGGATCGGCCCGGCGCCGCTCCTCGCGGCGCACCAGGTCGACGGCACGGCGGTGCACGAGCGTCACGATCCAGGTTCGAGCTTGCGCCCTCTCCGCGCGATAGTTAGCGGCGGAGCGCCAGACGGCGAGAAACCCTTCCTGGACCGCATCCTCGGCCAGACGGTCGTCGCGCAGCACACGGAACGCGATGCCGTACGCGATGCCGCCGACGCGGTCGTACAGCTCGGCGAGTGCGGCCTCGTCCCCCCGGGCAACGAGTGCCACGAGGGCTTCTTCGGAGAGGTGCGCAAGGTGTTTCCTCATCGACCACGTCGGCCTGCGCGCTCGCGCCGCGGCCGGATCGGCAGAAGGTACCACGGTCGTCGTTCCTCCCCGCATGCGCCCTATTCGCCGCCGTCGATCCGATCGGTTCGATCGCCGAACCGGATCGGCCGACCCACCCGAACAACGTCCCGACGACCTACCACCGAAGGAGTGTGACGATGCGCAAGAGCATCGCGATCGCAGGCCTCGCCGCCGCGATCACCACTGCCGCGATCGGCGCGGCGGTCACGCTCGGCCCGGGGGACGGAACCGCGTCGAGTCACCGAGAGGCGCCGCTCATCGCGGAAGACCCCTCGGCCGACCTCACGGACGTCTATGCGTTCCGGAGTCCCGACAAGCCGAACACCGTGACCATCATGGCGAACGTGATCCCGGGTGAGGATCCCGCCGCCGGCCCCATGTACTACATGCCGCCACCGCGCGGTTCGCGCCTGGCGACGAGGCGGCGGCACCCTCGCTCGCGCCCTCGGAGTCGAAGTCTCCCCGGTCATCGTCCGCCTCCGGGAGCGACTTCGAGCGACTCATCGCCGAGCGAGAACTCACCTTCGGTGTCGTCGCCCTCTCGCTCCTCCTCGCGCTCTTCTGGGGCGCGGCTCACGCCCTGACTCCGGGTCACGGCAAGGCGATCGTGACGGCCTATCTCGTCGGCACCCGCGGACGGGCGCGCGACGCCCTCCTGCTCGGCGGCATCGTCACCGTGACCCACACGATCGGCGTCTTCGCGCTTGGTTTGATCACTCTCGGCCTTTCCGAGTTCATCGTCCCCGAGGATCTCTACCCGTGGCTCAACCTCGTGTCGGCACTCCTCGTCGTGATGGTCGGCATCGCGGTCTTCCGGCAGCGGATCGTGGCCGCGCTCACACCGTCCGGCTCGGTGTCTGACTTCAGTCAGACACCTCACCACCACGGTGACGACCATCACGGCCACGGCCACCATCATCACCACGAGGGGATGACCGAGGACGAGCACGCCCGGGCGCACCTTCCCGAGGCTGGGAGCGGGATGCGCGGCCTCGTCGCCGTGGGTGTCTCCGGTGGCCTGATCCCGTGCCCAACGGCGCTCGTCATCCTCCTCGCAGCGATCTCGCTGCACCGCGTCGCGTTCGGTCTCGTGCTCATCGTCGGCTTCAGCATCGGTCTCGCAGCCGTCGTCTCCGCGATCGGGCTCCTCGCGATCGGCGCCCGGCAGCGATTCAGCCGGATGAGCTTCGAGGGGCCGCTCATCCGAGCGCTGCCGACCGTGAGCGCCCTCGTGATCCTCGTCGTCGGCACCGCGATGACAGTCCGCGCGATTCCCGGCATCATCTAACGAGCAACGCGGAAGGACGGGATACGCCATGTTCGGGCTCGACGACCTGATCGTCCACCTCTCGAGCGGCGCCTCGATTGGCGTCGTGCTCCTCGCTGCGGCGCTGCTCGGACTCCGCCATGCGACGGATCCCGACCACATCGCCGCTGTCACGACACTGGTCGCCTCGCGACAGCACTCGAACCGGGCTGCCGCACGCCTCGGGGCGTTCTGGGGACTCGGTCACGCGCTGACGCTCGTGCTCTTCGGGCTCCCGATCCTGCTCTTCCAGGAGTATCTCCCGGGTCGCCTCCAGCAGGGTGCCGAGACCGTCGTGGCCGCCCTGATCGTCTTCCTCGCGCTCCGTCTGCTCGTCCGCTGGCGCCACGGGTTCTTCAGCCTCCACGCGCATCCCCACGAGCACGAGCACCACCGCCACCGCGTCCGCACGCCGCTCGGAGCCTTCGGCATCGGGCTCGTCCACGGGATCGGCGGGAGTGCCGGCGTCGGCGTGCTCCTCCTCGCCGCGATCCCCTCGACACCCGTCGCGGTGGCATCGCTCCTCGTGCTCGCCGTCTTCACGGCGGTCTCGATGACGGTCGTCACGACCGGCTTCGGCGGCGACCCTGGCCTCTCGTCCCGTCGCTGCCGCGTTCAACGGCGTCGCCCCTGTGCTCGGGGTCGTGAGCCTCGCGTTCGGGCTGTGGTACGCGGCGGCGGCGTGGAGCCTCGTCGTCTACCCGTTCTGAGACACGCGCCGAGCGTGCTTCTATGCTCGGTAGTGTCGAGCGATCCCAGGGAGGCACGATGAGCGACCACACGCACGACGAGCCGCACGCCCATGCGCACACGCACCCCGACGGCACGACGCACGAGCACGCGCACGACGATCACGAGCACGCGCACGTCGAGCATGCGCACGAGCACACGCATCCCGACGGGACGACCCACAGCCACGAGCACGCGCACGAGGCCGGGCTCGAATCCGATCACGAGCACGACCACACCGGCGCGAAGGCGCACGAGCACGTTCATCCCGACGGGACAGTCCACAGCCACGACCACGCAGAGGAAGCGCAGGGCCACGGGAAGCGGCCGGGATTCCTCGCAAGGCTCTTCGGCGCCCGCTGAGCTCGCCATGGCAGTGTCCGGCGACGATCCGGACGGCGCCGCCGTCGGTCCGACCGTAACCCTCGCCGAGGTCGAGGCGCTCGCCGGCCAAGCCCTGGAGCCACTGTGG
>JACDBY010000380.1 GCA_013694685.1 Actinomycetota bacterium | reverse complement strand
CGATCGCCGAGGAGGGCTCGAACTCACCGGCCGACGTCTTCTTCGCGCAGGATCCCGGCTCGCTCGGCGCTGTCGACCCTCAGCTCGAGGAACTCCCCGAGGACATTCTCGAGCGCGTCGACGAGCGCTATCGCGACGCAGAGAGTCGCTGGGTCGGGACGTCCGGACGCACCCGCGTGCTCGTCTACTCCACCGAGGCGGTCGACGAGAGTGCCCTCCCCGACTCGGTGCTCGATCTGACCCGGCCCGAATGGGCGGATCGCGTCGGGATCGCACCGACGAATGCGTCGTTCCAGGCCTTCGTCACGGGGATGCGGCTCGAGCTCGGGGACGACGAGACGCGCGCGTGGCTCGAGGGGCTGAAGAAGAACGGCGCGAAGACCTACGAGAAGAACACGCCGATCGTGGAGGCGGTCGCGGCCGGCGAGATCGATGTCGGGCTCGTCAACCACTACTACCTCGCGCTCGTCAAGAAAGAGCAGCCCGACGCGCCGATCGCGAACCACCTCTTCGCGGCAGGCGATGTGGGCAACCTCGTGAGCGTCGCCGGCGCGGGCCTCCTCTCGAGCACTGACCAGCTCTCCGATGCAGAGGCCTTCGTGGAGTTCCTGCTCTCGGACGTGGGCCAGCGGTTCTACGTCGACGAGGCCGAAGAGGCCGAGTATCCGCTCGTCGCTGCCGTCGCGTCGCCCCAAGGGCTTGTCCCGCTCGACGAGATCGAGGGGCCGGACGTGGAGCTCACGTCCTTCGGCGCAGAGCTCGAAGCGACGGTCGAGCTCCTGCGCGAGACCGGCTGGCTCAGCTGAGCCGCCGGCCGCCGCGGAGCCTCGTCGCCGCCGCGGCGGCCGTCGTCGCACTGCTCCTGCTGCCGCTCGCGTACCTGGTGATCCGGGTCGCGGGCGGCGCGGGGGCGCTCGACGTCCTGCGCGAGACGGCGACCGTCGAGCTCATCCTCGACACCGTCCTCCTCGTCGCCGGTGTCGTGACGGCGGCGATCGTGGTCGCGGTGCCGACGGCCTGGCTCGTCGCGCGGAGCGATCTCCCGGGACGACGGCTCTGGGCGGTTGCCGCCGCGCTCCCGCTCGTGATCCCGAGCTACGTCGCAGCCTTCTGCCTGCTCGGCTTCTTCGGCGAGCGGGGCCTGCTCGCCGGGGCGCTCGGTGTCGAGCGGTTCCCGGATCCGACGGGGTACTGGGGTGCGCTGGCAGCGCTGACCCTCTCGACGTACCCGTACGTCTTCCTGCTCGCGCAGGCCGCGTTCCGCGATCTCGATCCCGCGCTCGAGGAGGCGGCTCGCGGACTCGGTCAGTCGAGGCGGCGGGTCTTCTGGCGGGTGACGATCCCCGCCGTGCGTCCCGCCGTGACGCTCGGCTCACTTCTCGTCGCGCTCTACGTGCTCTCGGACTTCGGCGTCGTCTCGCTCATGCGCTACGACTCGCTGACACGGGCGATCTACCTCCAGTACCGGAGCCTCTTCGACCGCACCCCCGCAGCAGTGCTCGCGCTCGTGCTCGTCGCGCTCACCGCCGTCGCGCTCGGACTCGAGCTGCGGGCCAGGACGCGAGGGCGCCTCTGGCGCTCCGGCCCGGGTGCGGCCCGGCGCGCCCGGCCCGTCCGGCTCGGACGCCTCCGGTGGCTCGCGCTCTCATGGTGTGCGGCGGTGACCGGCGCCTTTCTCGTGCTCCCGGCGGGTGTCCTCTGCTACTGGCTCGGACGCGGGCTCGCATTGGATCGCATCGGCGGCCTACCCTGGAACGAGGCGGTCAACTCGCTCGGCGCCTCCGGTCTCGCCGCGGTCGCCGCCGTCGCCGCGGCGCTGCCCGTCGCGCTGCTGGCGGCGCGCTATCCGTCACGCGTCTCGCGGGCCCTCGAGCGGCTGTCATACGCCGGGAACGCGCTCCCCGGCCTCGTCATCGCGCTCGCGCTCGTCTTCTTCGCGGCGCGCTATGCCTCGCCCGTCTACCAGACGCTCGGGCTCCTCGTCTTCGCCTACGTCGTCCGTTTCTTCCCGCAGGCGCTCTCCGGTGTCGAGACGGCGTTCGCGCGCACTGGCCCGCGCCTCGAGGAGGCATCCCGCGGGCTCGGTCGCGGCCCCTTCGCGACGACCTGGCTCGTCACGCTGCCGCTCGTCCGCTCGGGCCTCCTTGCCGGCGCCGCGCTCGTCTTCCTGTCGGCGATGAAGGAGCTCCCGGCGACGATCCTCCTGCGGCCGATCGGGTTCGACACGCTCGCGACCGAGGTCTGGAGCGCCACCCAGGTCGGCGCCTACTCGCAGGCTGCCGTTCCCGCCCTCGTCCTGATCGCGCTCTCGGCACCGGTGCTCTGGCTGCTCCAGGGCGAGCGGAGCACCCTGGCCGAGCCCGGGTAGACTCGCTTCGATGGCGGGCCACGGGCATTCGATCGACGAGTACCTGGAGGTCATCTACTTTCTCGCTTTCCCGATCGGCGAGTACCGCCCGGCGGGCGAGAGCGCGATCGCCTCGCGCGTGGCCGAGATGCTCGGCATCTCGCGGGCCTCTGCGGGCGAGATGCTCAAGCGGCTCGAGGCCGAGGGGCTCGTCGAGCGAGGCGAGCAGAAGGAGGCGCTCCTGACGCCGACGGGCATCGAGCGCGCCGAGCGCGTCGTCCGCAAGCACCGGATCATCGAGCGGTTCCTGACCGACTTCATGGGCTACACCGGGTCGGAGTCGCATGTCCTCGCGGACGAGCTCGGCGACACC
>JACDBY010000374.1 GCA_013694685.1 Actinomycetota bacterium | reverse complement strand
GAGCTCGACGGGAATGTCGTCGTTTGCCCGTGTCACGGCTCCGAATTCGACGTGCGGACGGGTGACGTGCTGACGCCGCCGGCGCTCGAGCCGCTGCCGATCTACGAGGCTCGGGTCGACGACGGGGTGCTCCACGTCCGTCTCTCGCCGCCGCCCGCTGCGGACGAGGCCGCGCACGCCCGGGACGACCACGTCTCGGCCGCGACGGCGGGGGCGGCGACCGTCGCCGGACCGTCGCTCGCGGGGCTCGCTCTCGACGACGTCGACCTGAACGACCTCGATACCTGGGAGCGTGGCGTCCCGTACGACTGGCTCGCGGTCCTGCGGCGCGATGCTCCGGTCTTCTGGCAGCCCGAGGTCGAGGGCCGGGGGTATTGGGCGATCACGCGTTACGACGACGTCGTCTCGGTCTCGAAGGACTGGGAGACGTTCTCGAACGAGCTCGGGGGCACGTCGCTGCAGGACCTGACGGAGGCGGAGCTCGAGGCCCGCAAGTCGATGCTCGACACCGACCCGCCGCCGCACACCCGCATGCGGGCGATCGTCAACAAGGGATTCACGCCGCGGGTGATCAACGCCTACGAGGAGCGGATCAGGGACCTTGCCCGCGGGATCCTCGAGACGGCGTTCGAGCAGGACGAGTTCGACTGGGTCGAGGACGTCGCCGCCGAGATCCCGATGTGGGTTTTTTCCGAGATCATGGGTCTGCCGGTCGACGACCGGAAGCTCATCATCGAGCTCGGCGACAAGATCCTCGGCAACACCGACCCGGACGTCGTCGGGGAGGAGTTCGTCGTCGAGCGCGCGCTGCGTGACCCGAAGCTGCGGATGCTGCCGTTCTCTAGCCCGTTCTCGCTCGACCTGATCGACTACGGCCGCAGGCTCGGCGAGGCCCGGCGCCGCGACCCGCGCGACGACGTGACGACGCGGCTCGTCGTAGCGGAGCTCGAGGGCTCGAGGCTCTCGGAGCAGGAGTTCGGCACGTTCTTCATCCTCCTCACGACGGCGGGGAACGAGACGACACGACACACGATCAGCCTCGGTCTCGTCGACCTGCTCGCGCACCCGGCCGAGCTCCGGCGCCTCGTCGCCGACCCGTCGCTCGCGGCGACCGCGGCCGACGAGCTCCTGCGGCGGGCGCACCCGGTGCACCACTTCCGGCGTACCACGACCCGTGACGTCGAGCTCCACGGGGTCTCGATGGCGAAGGGCGACAAGCTCGCGATCTGGTACGCGGGCGCGAACTACGACGAGGAGAAGTTCGCCGACCCCTACCGACTCGACGTGGGGAGGGCGCCGAACCGGCACGTCACGTTCGGGCTTGGCGGCCCGCACTTCTGCCTGGGTGCCCACCTCGCGAAGCTCGAGATCAGGATCTGGCTCGAGGAGATGGTGCCGTACGTCGAGCGGCTCGAGCTCGATGGCGAGCCGGTGCGACTACGCTCGAACTTCTTCAACGGCATCAAGCGGCTGCCGGTGAAGGTCGTCGGATGACGGATCACGAACGCAAAGCCGAGGCGGCGCTCGAGGCGCTCGACGCCCCGTCGGTGCGCGCCGTCCGCGTGCTCTATCCCGACCTGCACGGCGTGGCGCGCGGCAAGGACATCCCGCTGCGTCACTTCCCCGGCATGGCGGAGGAAGGTGTTGCCTTCTGCGCCGCGGTGATGGGTACCGACCTGCGGCACACGCCGGTCGTCGGTGGCGAGGAGGGCTACGTCGACCTCGCCGTCCGGCCCGACCTCTCGACCCTGCGTGTCGTCCCCTGGCAACCCGAGGTCGCGTGGTGCCTCGGCGAGGCGCGGACGCTCGACAACGCCGAACCATGGCCCGTTTGCCCTCGGTCGCTCCTGCGCCGCGTCGTCGACGAGTATGGCGAGCGCGACCTGCGGCCGGTCGTCGCGCCCGAGCTCGAGTTCTTCCTCCTCGAGCGCGATGCCGAGGCGCCGGGCGGCCTGCGCCGCTATGTCGACGAGCTCTCGCGTGTCTACACGGTGGGTGCGGTGTCGGATCCCCGTGACGTCGTGCTGAAGATGCTCCTCTGGTGCGACGAGCTCGGACTCGAGGCGTTCGCTGCGAACCACGAGTTCATGAACTCGCAGTACGAGATCAACCTGCGCCACTCGGCCGCTCTCGACGCGGCCGACCGCGCGTTCATGCTCAAGGCCGCGGTGAAGGAGATCGCCGTGCGCGAGGGGCTCCTCGCGACCTTCATGGGGCGGCCGTTCGCAGACCAGGGCGGCTCCGGCTTCCACGTCCACCTCTCGCTCGGCAACTCCGTCCGCGGCAACGCGTTCGCCGATGAGGACGGACCCGCCGGACTCAGCGCGCTCTCCGCCCATTTCATCGCGGGTGTGCTGGAGCACGCGCAGGGCCTGCAGGCGCTGCTCGGCCCGACGGTGAACGCCTACAAGCGGATCATCCCCGACAGCCTGGCGCCGACGCACGCGAACTGGGGGCACGACAACCGGACGGCGTTCTGCCGCGTGCCAGCAGAGCGCGGCGCGCGAGCCCGCGTCGAGGTGCGTGCGGGCGACGGCTCGGCGAACGCTCACCTCATCACGGCAGCGATCCTGCTCGCCGGGCTCGACGGGATCGAGCGCGGGCTCGACCCGCCCGCGCCCGTCGTCGGCGACGCGTACCGCATGGACGACGCGCACGCGGGCAGCCGTCTTCCCACCGACCTGGGAGCCGCGCTCGACGCGCTCGAGGCCGACGAGGCGCTCGTCGAGAGGCTCGGCGCCCAGCTCGTCTCGACCTTTCTCGCGATGAAGCGGTTCGAGGTCGAGCGGTTCGCGGAGAGCGTCGGTGAGTTCGACGTCGAGACGATCACCGCCTGGGAGGTCGAGGAGTATGCCGCCCATCTCTGAGCTCGTCGTGGACGAGCGCCGGGTCCGGGTCGAGGTCGATGGCGAGCCTCGGTGGGGCCGGCTCGCGGGAGGCGCGATCCGGCTCGACGACGGAACGTCGCTCGCAGAGCCGGAGGCGCAGTTCCTTGCCCCGGTCGAGCCGACGAAGATCCTCGCCGTCCACCTCACGTACCGGTCGAGGGTCGAGGGGGGCTTCAGGAAGTACGACGGCTCCGGCGGAACCCGTGCCGCGTACTCCTCGACGCGAGAACGGTACGTGAGATGGACGGCCAGGATTTTCGTCGGCTCGACCGGAGCGAGGTACAACGCATCGCGCTCGGG
>JACDBY010000363.1 GCA_013694685.1 Actinomycetota bacterium | reverse complement strand
ACGTGGGGGTCGGCGATCACGTTCTCCTCCATGGGCCGACGGGGAGCGGCAAGACCGAGGTGTACCTCCAGGCCTGCGCTGCCGCGCTCGAGCGACGGCTCGGGACGATCGTCCTCGTCCCGGAGATCGCGCTCGCGCCGCAGACCGTCGGACGGTTTCGCCAGCGGTTTGGCGAGCAGGTCGCGATCCTCCACTCCTCACTCGGCGACGCGGAGCGGCGCGACGAGCGGGACCGGATCGCGAGCGGCGCCGCCCGCATCGTCGTCGGGGCGCGCTCGGCGGTGTTCGCCCCGATGCGCAGCGTTGGCCTGATCGTCGTCGACGAGGAGCACGACACCGCGTACAAGCAGGACTCTGACCCGCGCTACGACGCTCGAAGCGTCGCCGCCAAGCGAGCGGCGCTCGAGGGCGCGGTCGCCGTCTACGGCTCGGCGACCCCCCGGCCCGAGAGCTGGGCCGGGCTCGACCGCGTCTCGCTCACGGCCCGCATCGGTGCGTCGCTCCCTCCCGTCCGCCTCGTCGATCTGCGTCGTGAGAGCGGTTATCCGCTGTCGTCACCCCTGCTCGCCGCGCTCGGGGAGCTCGTCGAGCGCGGCGGGCGCGCGATCCTCCTCCTCAACCGCCGCGGGGTCGCACCGGCCATCCACTGCCGCGCATGCGGCGCCACCCGGCGTTGCGGATGCTGCGACGTCTCGCTGACGATGCATGGAGACGGCGCTCTCCATTGCCACCATTGCGGCCACGTCGAGCCCGTTCCGCGCACGTGCCCCGCCTGCGGCTCGGTCGAGCTCGCGCGGATCGGGGCCGGCACGCAGAAGCTCGTGACCGAGCTCGAGAGGCACCTGCCCGAGCTCGAGCTCTACCGGCTCGACGCCGACGTCTCCGCGCGGCCGGGGGCGATCCGGGAGACGCTCGAGCGGTTCCGTCTGGCCGATCGGAGCGTCCTCGTCGGCACGCAGATGGTCGCCAAGGGTCATCACGTCCCGGGTGTCTCCCTCGCGGCGGTGGTCGACGCGGACACCGGGCTCTCGTTCCCCGACTTCCGCTCGGAGGAGCGGACGTTCCAGCTCGTGACGCAGCTCGCGGGGCGCAGTGGGCGCGATGCGCCCGGGCGGGTGCTCGTACAGACGTTCCAGCCCGACGCGACGCCGCTGCGACACGCGGTGAACCACGATGTCGCCGGGTTCCTCGCCGGCGAGCTGGAGCGTCGAGAGGCGCTCGGCTATCCGCCGTTCCGCCATCTCGTCTCGATTCTCGTGTCAGGCTCCGAGCCGGATGCTCCGCTCGCCGCGCTGCGCGAGCTCCGTGCTCGCCTGACCGACGCGGCCGTCGAGGCCGACCTGCTCGGGCCGGCGCCGGTTCTCCGCCTCCGCGGCCGGCACCGCGCCCAGCTCGTCGCCAAGACGACCCAGCCGCGGACGCTCGCCCGACATGCCTCGGCGTTCCTCTCCGCGGCGGCGGGGGCCATGCGGCGGGACGCGCTCACGGTTGTTGTCGACGTCGATCCCCAGTCGTTGTAGAACATCGGGGTGGACGAGAGCCTCACCGCGACGATCCGTGAGGCGATGCCGCTCGCCCATCACCTCCGTGTCGTGGGCGTCGAGGCGGGGCCGGGCGCCGTTGTCCTCCGAGGTGACTGGGCAACGGAGCACTGCACCGCAGGCGGTGTCCTCCACGGCGGCTATCTGATGGCGCTTGCCGACATGACGGCGGCCATGCTCGCCTATCTCAACGTCCCCGAGGGTGCGACGACGACGACCATCGAGGCCAAGACGAACTTCCTCGCGGCGGTCCGGTCCGGAACCGTCACCGCCCGCGCCGAGCTCGTCCACAAGGGCCGAAGGACGATCGTCGTGGAGGTGGACGTGACGGACGACGACGGCCGTCGTGTGTCTCGCACGCTCCAGACGCAGGCCGTGATCGAGCCCTGACCGCTGGCGGATCTCGGGGTGTAGGGCCGACTACACTCGTCGCCGTGGCCACCCACGAGCACGACCATGACCACGACCACGACCACGACGAGCGAGAGGAGCTCTCGGAGGCCGAGGCGCGAGCCGAGGTCGAGCGCCTCGTCCGGAAGGAGGTCGCGCTCTCCCAGATCCGGCAGTACGGCGATCCGGTGCTGCGGATGCGCGCGGGTGAGGTCGAGACCTTCGACGAGGCGCTTCCGGAGCTGACAGACCGAATGCTGGAGCTCATGCACGACGCGGATGGGGCCGGGCTCGCGGCGAACCAGATCGGGATCCTGCGTCGCATCTTCGTCTGCACGCTCGAGGGTGAGGATCGTGTCTTCGTCAACCCCGTCGTGACACCGGTTGGGCGGGACGTCGAGAGCGAGATCGAGGGCTGCCTCTCGCTCGCGTCGGTGCGGGTGCCCGTCGAGCGCGCCGCGAAGGTGACGATCGAGGCGCACGACGCCCACGGAGCGCCGTTCTCGCTCGAGCTCGAAGGACATCCGGCACGGGTGGTGCAGCACGAGGTCGACCACCTCGACGGCAAGCTGATGCTCGACCGGGCCGACCCCGAGTCGCGTCGTGAGGCGCTCGGCATCCTCCGGCCGCGGCTCGTTCTCTCGTAGGGGCCGGGTGGCGCGGATCGCGGTGGCGGCCACCGCCCCCTTCGGGGCGGACGTGCTCGAGCGGCTTGCCGGGCGACACGAGGTGTCGGCCCTCCTGACGCGACCCGACGCGAAAGCAGGTCGTGGACGCAAGGTGGAACCGCCACCTGCGAAGGTCGTCGCAGAGCGACTCGCAATCCCGGTCGTACAACCCGAGCGGCCGACGGCGGGGCTCGACCTCGACGCGCCCACGGTGGTCGTGTGCGCGTACGGGCTCCTGATCCCTGCGGCGCTCCTCGCCGAGCGGCTCTGGCTGAACGTCCATCCGTCGCTGCTCCCGCGCTGGCGTGGTGCCGCACCTGTCGAGCGGGCCGTCATGGCAGGCGACGACGAGACCGGGGTGACGATCCACGAGACCGTCGCGGAGCTCGACGCCGGTCCGATTGCAGCACAAGAGGCGTTCACGCTCGGCGACGACGACGCCGGCGCCGTGTATCGCCGAGCGGCCGAGGTCGCGGTCCGGCTGCTCGACGGCGGGCTCGGCGAGCCCGCGCCGCGCTTCGAGCCGCAACGCGGCGAGCCCACGTATGCCATTAGGA
>JACDBY010000353.1 GCA_013694685.1 Actinomycetota bacterium | reverse complement strand
GTGGGAGGACGCGGTCGAGTGCCCCCGCTGCGGCGGTCGCATGGTCAGGACCGGCTCGTGCTACACGTGCCGCGACTGCGGCACGAACACCGGCTGCTCGTAGGCCGGCTCAAACCCGACGCGAAGGGCCACCACTCGGTGGCACCTTCGCGTCTCGGCCTGCCGGTTCAGCCGGGCCGTCCGAGGTAAAGACCGCGACCGATCAGTCCGTGCCGGTCGTGCTCGACGCTCAACCCGGCGGCGGCGAACGCTGAGCGGTACTCCTCGTCGGTGAAGAGCGCGGCCTCGTGGCGCTCGGAGAAGTGCTCCACGCCGGCGGGTGTGCCGACGAGGTACGAGAACTCCATCACAGCGAGCCGTCCGTCACGTTGGGAGACGTTCAGGCGGGCAATCTTGAGGTCGGGCTCGTCGACGGTCAGCAGATGGGGTGAGCCGGTCGTCCAGGCCTCGGGTGAGAACCACGGCTCGACGAGGACGATCCCGCCCGGATTCAGGTGGCGCGTCATCGAGGCGACCGCCGCGTGCAGACGCTCGACGGTGCCGACGTAGCCGATCGAGCTGAAGAGGCACGTGACGACGTCGAACCTTCGATCGAGGTCGAAGGAGGTCATGTCCTGCTCGTGGAGAGGAACGTCGACGAGCCGTCCGCGCGCGATCTCGAGCAGGTCACCATCGAGATCGAGTCCCTCGATGCGATACCACGCACGAAGCACCTCGAGGTGCTTGCCCGTTCCGCAGGCGACGTCCAGCAGCGTCGTCGCCCCGGCAAGCCTCTCCTCGACGAGCTCGTGGACGCGAGCGGCCTCCGCCGCATAATCCTTGAACGAGTAGACGGCGTCGTAGATCGCCGCCGAGCGGGTGAACATCGCCCGATCTTCGCAGACCGCCGACGCGTGCTCGCAGGCCCGGTGCGGCGCTCGCCAGCCTCGTGGCTACTGCACGCGCGGCTCCTCGTCGGCACTCTGTCGGACCCAGAGGGTGACGAGCCGCGCGACGAGGGTCACCAGGAAGATCTGCCCGATAAGCGCCTCGAGCACAGTGAGGCCTTGCGGCAGACCGACCGCCGGTGACAGGTCGCCAAACCCGAGGGTCGTCAGCGCCACGAAGCTGAAGTAGAGGTACTCCGACTGCTCGTGGGGGCCTGGCTGCGCGAAGAACGCCTCGCCGCGGAGATCGTGGACCGCGATGTAGACGAACGCGAAGAGGAGTCCGACGAGGACATAGCTGCAGAGCGCGCCGAGCACGGTCTCGCTGGTGACGCGGCGATGCCGAACAACGCGACTCAACGTCACGGGCAGCGTGGCGGTGACGAGCAGACCGACCGGCAAGAGGTACGTCAGACCTACGAGCGACGACGAGTTGGCGACGAGGACGATCGGCGCCAGCAGGACGCATGCCGCGATCGACACGGCGTGCCGTCTCGTGATCCGCTCACCCGCGTCCGGATCGCTGATCGCCACGACCAGAGCGGCGGCGGCGAGGAGCGTGCTCCCGACGGCGCCCCAGCGCTCGTCGTCGACGAGCTCGAGCAAGAGGAAGTTCGCAAGCAGGAGGACGAGCAGGCTTGCGTAGCTGTCGACAAGGCGGACGAGTCTCCCCGAGCTTCCCCACCAACTCCGCTCTCCACCCCGGGACTCCATTCGAAGAGACGATACGGTGGCGGCAGGAGGGAGATAGCCTCCGGACATGGCCGCGATCGCGGAGCTCCTCGAGCGAAACCGGGCGTGGGCGAAGGCGATGGTCGCCGACGACCCCGCCTTCTTCACGGATCTCGCCGAGCGTCAGTCGCCCGCCTACCTCTGGATCGGCTGCTCCGACAGTCGCGTCCCCGCCAACCAGATCGTCGGCCTCGCACCGGGCGACGTGTTCGTCCATCGAAACGTCGCGAACGTCGTCGTGCACACGGATCTCAACTGCCTCTCGGTGCTCCAGTACGCCGTCGACGTCCTCCACGTGGAGCACGTCATCGTCTGCGGCCACTACGGCTGTGGTGGCGTCGCGGCGGCGCTCGAGGGATCGCGACACGGGTTGATCGACAACTGGCTGCGACACGTCGCGGACGTCGGCGAGAAGCACGCGGACGAGCTCGGCCGCCTTCCGAAGGAGCACCGGCTCGACCGTCTCTGCGAGCTCAACGTCCTCGAGCAGGTCGCGAACGTGTGCCAGACGACGATCGTGGAAGACGCCTGGGCGCGCGGCCAGAGCCTCACCGTGCACGGCCTCGTCTACGGGCTGGTGGACGGCCTACTACGCGATCTCGGCACGAGCATCTCGGACGGCCGAGGGCACGGTCGTGCCTGACGCGGCGTCCTTGTGCGACGCGTGGACGTCCGGCAAGGTCTCGGCATGATCCCGGAGGCACCGCTCGACCCGACGCCGGAGGGGCACGTCCCCAGGGGCGACGGCTGGTTCGTCCTCAACGCCCGCGAGGCGCCGTGGCGTCATGCCGACGGTCGGACGGCTACCTGTCTCTTCGAAGGCGAGCCCGCGTTCTCGCAGCTCGGCATCAATCTCACGAGCCTCGAGCCGGGTCAGCCGATGGCGATGTACCACCGGGAGGCCGACCAGGAGGACTTCCTGGTGCTCGCGGGTGAGGCAGTCCTCGTGATCGAAGGTGAGGAGCGGTCACTGCGCCGCTGGGATCTCGTCCATTGCCCGGCCGACACCGAGCACGTGATCGTCGGCGCCGGTGACGGCACGTGCCTCGTCCTCTCGGTCGGCGCCCGGATCGACTCGCTGGGCGACGATTGGGGCGCTTACACGGTCGACGAGACGGCCCGGGCGCACGGCGCGAGCGTCGCCGTGGAGACGACGAGCGCCGAGGAGGCGTACGCCGGGCTGCCGCGACGGCGGCCGACGCGCTACCGGGAGGGCTGGCTGCCCGAGTAGCACGGCTCGTCGTCGCTGCCGCGACAGCGTGACGTTTGCCACATGCTGCGAGGCGTTGTAAATTGGCGCGTGCGATGGCTCACGTCTCGGAC
>JACDBY010000333.1 GCA_013694685.1 Actinomycetota bacterium | reverse complement strand
CGCGCGGCCGCTCACCGAGCGGGTCGTCGCGCCTGCCGTCGTCCGTCTGCCGGTGCTCGCCGGTCAGCGACTCGGGACGTTGGTCGTCCGCGACGGCGCGCGCGTGGTCGCCCGCTCGGCCCTCGTCGCCGCCGAGGCGCGGACGCAGCCGACCCGTCTGGAGAAGGCGACATGGCTCGCGCGGCGCACCGGCGACCACCTCGTGGGGCTGGTCACGCCGTGATCGTCACGGTCACGCTCAACACGGCGCTCGACCGCTCGCTCACCGTGCCGACGCTCCAGCTCGGGCAGCGCCATCGCGCGAGCGAGGTGCTGACCCTGGCGGGCGGCAAGGGAATCAACGTCGCGCGCGCTCTCAAGCGGCTCGACGTTCCGGTCGTCGCGACGGGGCTCGCCGGGGGGCGCACCGGCACGCGGATCGTCGAGGAGCTGACGGCCGAGGCCATTCTCAACGACTTCGTCCGCATCCGCGACGAGTCCCGCACCTCGACGCTCGTCGTCGACCCCACCTCGGGAAGACAAACCGAGATCAACGAGTGGGGGCCGAAGGTCACCGAGACGGAGCTCGGCACGCTGATGGACAAGCTGCGCTACCTCTCGCGGGGCGCCGACTCGGTCGTCTTCGCCGGTTCGCTTCCTCGCGGGGTGAGCGAGACGTTCTACGCCGAGGCGGCGCGCGAGCTCGGCCGCCGGGGAATCCGGGTCGCGCTCGACGCCGAGGGCGAGCCGCTGCGCCTCGGGCTCGACGCGGAGCCGTGGCTCGTCTCGCCGAACCAGCACGAAGCGGAGCAGCTCGTCGGACAGGAGCTCTTCGACGACGAGGACTTCCTGATGGCGCTCGACGCGATCGCGGAGCTCGGTGCCCGCAACGTGCACATCACGCTCGAGGACGGCTGCTTCGCGCTCGTGCGCGAGGAGCGCCAGGTGCGCCGTTACCGGGCTATCGTCCCCCGACTCGAGCCGGTCTCGGTCGTCGGTGCAGGCGACGCGCTGCTCGCGCAGTGGATCACCGCGATGCTCGAGGGGACTCCCGTCGAGGACGCGCTTCGGCTCGCCGCGGCTGCCGGGGCTGCCTCGGTGCTCGAGGTCGGTGCCGGCCGGTTCGATCCGGCCGAGGCGCGTCGCCTGGCGGCGGCGGTGGAGGTGCACGAGCTCCAGGCGGTCTCCTGAGCCCGAGCAGACCGGCGCAGTCTCGCTCAGTGATGGCGTCCGAACGCAGGTGTCCGACTTCAGTCGGACACCTCAATCTCCCTCATCGACGGCGCGGGGCGCTAGGTGCGATGTCGGACACGGGAACGTGCGCGAGCTCGCACGGATCCCCGGCCGAGGTGCCTGTTAGGCTGGCCGTACTTGACGGAGCGGGAGGACAAGTTCGCGAAGGAGGGCCTCACCTTCGACGACGTCCTGCTCGTGCCGGCGGAGTCCTCGGTGCTGCCGAATTCCGTCGCGACCGCAAGTCGCCTGACTCGCAGGATTGCGCTCGAGATCCCGATCGTCTCGGCGGCCATGGACACCGTGACCGAGGCGCGGATGGCGATCGCCCTAGCGCGACTCGGTGGGATCGGCGTCCTCCACCGGAACCTCGCGATCTCAGACCAGGTTGCCGAGGTCGACAAGGTGAAGCGCTCCGAGGCGGGCATGATCGTCGAGCCGGTGACGCTTTCCCCGGACGCGCTCGTCGGCGACGCGCTCGCGCTGATGGCGCGCTACCGCGTGTCCGGCATCCCCGTCGTCGATGCCGACGAGCGTCTCGTCGGGATCCTCACGAACCGCGACCTGCGCTTCGGGGTCCCGTCGACGATGCGCGTCTCCGAGGCCATGACGCGCGAAGGGCTCGTCACCGCCCCAGTGGGGACCACCCTCGAGGAGGCGCGGGCGATCCTCGGCCGGCACCGGATCGAGAAGCTCCCGATCGTCGACCTCGACGGTCGCCTGAAAGGGCTCATCACCGTCAAGGACATCTCGAAGCGGGAGGCCTATCCCCTTGCGACGAAGGACGAGCGGGGCCGTCTACAGGTCGCAGCCGCGGTCGGCGTCGGGACTGACGCCCTCGACCGGGCGGCCGCTCTCGTCGAGGCGGAGGTCGACGCGCTCGTCGTCGACACCGCTCACGGTCACTCGCACGGCGTGCTCGACATCGTGCGAACGATCAAGGGTCTGCACGACGTCGAGGTGATCGCGGGCAACATCTCGACGGCCGAGGCGGCCGAGGCGCTCGTCGATGCGGGCGCCGACGCGCTCAAGCTCGGCCAGGGCCCCGGCTCGATCTGTACGACGAGGGTCGTCGCCGGTGTGGGCGTCCCGCAGATCACGGCCATCTTCGACTGCGTCGAGATCGCCGCAGACCACGGCGTGCCCCTGATCGCCGACGGCGGCGTCACCTCGTCCGGCGACGTCGCGAAGGCGATCGGCGCCGGCGCGGACACCGTGATGCTCGGCTCGATGCTGGCGGGCACCGACGAGGCGCCTGGCGCGGTGATCGTCGTCCAGGGCGAGCGGTTCAAGGAATACCGCGGGATGGGCTCCCTCGGTGCGATGAAGGCGCGCTCGTTCTCCAAGGATCGCTACTTCCAGGGCGACGTCGAGGACGTCGAGGAGTTGATTCCCGAGGGGATCGAGGGTCGTGTCCCGTACAAGGGGCCGCTCGGGCCGATCGTCCACCAGGTCGTCGGAGGTCTCCGCCAGGCGATGGGCTACTGCGGCGCCGCCACGATCGACGCGCTCCAGGAGGCGTGCTTCGTGCGGATCACGGGCGCGGGGCTGCGCGAGAGCCACCCCCACGACGTGACGATCACGAAGGAAGCGCCGAATTACCGTCGTGGCTGAGCCGGAGATTGCGTGGAGGCCGGACTTGAGCCTGGCACCCACACAGATTCCATCCCCGGCGCCCGAGCCGGGCCCGGAGGAGCGGCCCGTACTCGTGCTCGACTTCGGTGGGCAGTACAGCCAGCTGATCGCCCGTCGCGTCCGCGAGGCGCGCGTCTACTCCGAGCTCGTCACGCATCGCCTCGGGCCGGAGGAGATCCGCGCCCGGAATCCCGCGGCGCTCGTGCTCTCCGGCGGGCCGGCGTCGGTGTACGCGCCCGGTGCGCCGCTCGTCGACCCTGCCATCTTCGCGCTCGGGATCCCCACGCTCGGGATCTGTTACGGGATGCAGCTCATGGCGCGCGAGCTCGGCGGCTCGGTCGAGGCGAACGACGTCTCCGAGTACGGGAAGGCGGAGGTCGAGCTCGAGGTCGACGGAGCCCTCTTCCACGACCTGCCCACCGAGCAGGTCGTCTGGATGAGCCACCGTGACTCGGTCGTCGCGGCGCCTCCGGGCGCGCGGGTCACGGCGTCGTCGCAGACGACGCCGATCGCGGCGTTCGAGGACGCAGAGCGGGGTCTCTACGGCATCCAGTTCCATCCGGAGGTCGTGCACACTCCGGAGGGGCAGCGCATCCTCGAGACCTTCCTCTACGACGTCGCCGGTGTGCCACCCGCGTGGACGCCCGCCGCCGTCATCGAGGAGCAGGTCGACCGCATCCGCTCGCAGGTGGGCTCGGAGCGCGTCATCTGCGGTCTCTCGGGCGGCGTCGACTCCGCCGTGGCTGCACTGCTGGTCTACAAGGCGGTCGGCGACCAGCTCACATGCGTCTTCGTCGACCACGGCCTCCTGCGCGAGAACGAGGCCGAGCAGGTCGTCGAGACGTTCGCGGGCCACTTTCACGTGCCGCTCGTCCACGTCGACGCGCGCGAGCGCTTCATCACGCGGCTCGCGGGCATCATCGAGCCGGAGGAGAAGCGCGCGATCGTCGGCGAGGAGTTCATCAGGGTCTTCGAGGAGGAGGCGGACAAGCTCGGCGACGCGCGGTTCCTCGTTCAGGGGACCCTCTACTCCGACGTGATCGAGTCCGGCGGCGACGCCGGACTCGCCGCGAAGATCAAGTCCCACCACAACGTCGGCGGTCTGCCGGCGGACATGCGGATGGAGCTCGTCGAGCCGCTCCGCGCGCTCTTCAAGGACGAGGTGCGGCGTGTCGGCGAGCAACTCGGGCTCTCGGAGCGCATGGTGTGGCGCCATCCGTTCCCCGGGCCAGGGCTCGCGATCAGGATCATCGGCGACGTGACCGAGGAGCGTCTCGCGATCCTCCGCGGGGCTGACGCGGTGCTCCTCGAGGAGATTCGCCGCGCGGGGCTCTACCGGGAGCTCTGGCAGTGCTTCGCCGTGCTCCCCGCGATCCGCTCGGTCGGGGTCCAGGGTGACGAGCGCACCTA
>JACDBY010000271.1 GCA_013694685.1 Actinomycetota bacterium | reverse complement strand
GCCATGACCTCGTCACGCGTTCCTCCGCTCTGCTTGACGATGAAGCCGCCCTTCGCGCCAACGGGAACGATGACGGCGTTCTTGACCGTCTGCGCCTTCATCAGCCCGAGCACCTCGGTGCGGAAATCCTCGCGGCGGTCGGACCAGCGGATGCCGCCGCGTGCGACCTTCCCGCCGCGAAGATGCACGGCCTCCACGCGGGGCGAGTAGACGAAGACCTCGAACATCGGCCGTGGCTCCGGGAGGTCGGGCACCAGGTCGGGATCCAGCTTGAGCGAGAGATACGGCTTCGGCAGGCCGCCGGCGTCCGTCTGGAAGTAGTTCGTCCGCAGGACGGCGCGCGCGACGCGGAGGAAACCGCGCAGGATCCGGTCCTCGTCGAGGCTCTCAACCGCGTCGATCGTGCTCTCCAGCTCCCGCTCGAGCGCCCGCGCCTGGTTGTCCGCCTCCGCGGACCGCCCTGGATCGAGGCGGATCCGGAAGAGCTCCACCAGCCCGCGCGCGACCTCCGGGTGCGCGGAGAGCGCATCCTCCATGTAGGTCTGGCTGAAGGTGCTGCCCGCCTGCCGGAGGTACTTGGCGATCGCGCGCAGGATCGTGATCTCGCGCGCGGTCAGCCTGGCCGCAAGAACGAGGCGGTTGAAGCCGTCGTTCTCGGCCTCCCCGCGCCAGGCGCGCGCGAACGCGTCCTGGAACGTCTCACGCAGGGCGTCGGCGTGGATCTCCGCGCCCCCGTCGTGGCGGAGCCCGAAGTCATAGATCCAGACCGGCGGCCCGTCGGCCGGCTTGACCTCGTACGGCCGCTCGTCGCTGACCCTGACGCCCATGTTCTCGAGCAGCGGCAGCACGTCCGAGAGGAGGATCGGCTTGCCCGAGCGGACGAGCTTGAAGGCGAGGTGGTCGAGCGTGGACTCCAGCGGGACGTAGAGGCTCATCCCGAGGTCGCCGTCCGGATCGAGTCGCTCGATCCGCTCGATGTCCGGGACAGCCTGGCGCGCCGAGAAGTCCTCCCGATAGGCACCGGGGAACGCCTCGCCGTAGCGCTCGAAGAGCGGGCCGGCGCGCTCCTCCCCGAGCTGCTCCGAGAGCGCGTCGCGGAGGTCGTCCGTCCAGGCGCGCGTCGCGGCGGCAAGCCTCGCCTCGATCTCGGCGACGTCGTACTCCGAGGCGGCGCCCGGCTCTGTGTAGACAACAACATGGACCCGCGCGAGCACCGACTCGGACACGCGCGTCGTGTAGTCGACACTCACGCCGCCGAACGCCTGCTGGAGGATCTCCTGGATCCGCTGCCGGTTCTCCGTGTCGAAGCGCTCGCGCGGCAGGTAGACGAGGCAGGAGAGGAAGCGGCCGAACGCATCCCGGCGGACGAACAGCCGCACGCGCCGGCGCTCGCCGAGATGGAGGATCCCCAGCGCGGTCTCGAAGAGCTCGTCCTGCGACATCTGGAAGAGCTCATCGCGCGGGTAGGTCTCCAGGATCTCGACGAGCGCCTTGTGGTCATGGCTGCCCTGCAGGAGCCCCGACCGATCGACCACGCGCTGCGCCTTGCGGCGGAGGACGGGGATCTCCCACGGGCTCGCGCTGTAAGCAGTGTGCGTGTAGAGGCCGAGGAAGCGCCGCTCGCCGGCCACCTCGCCGGAGGCGTCGAAGCGCTTGACGCCGACGTAGTCGAGGTACGAGGGACGGTGCACCGTCGCCCGCGAGTTCGCCTTCGTCAGGTTGAGCAGGCTCTTCTCGCGCGCGAGCCGCCGCACCTCCGGCCGCAGCTGCGCGAAGCTGGACGAGATCGGCCGTTCGTCGCTCGCGCGCAGGATCCCGAGGCCCGAGCCCGGCACCGCCCGCAGCACGTCCCCCCCGTCCTCTGTGAGCATGTCGTACTCGCGGTAGCCGAGGAACGTGAAGTGATCGTCATGGATCCATTCGAGCAGGTCGCGTGCCTCCGCGAGCTCGTCCGGGTCGACAGGCGGCGGCGACTCGTCGAGCTCGCCGAGCACAGCGCGGACGCGCTCGCGCATCGAGGGCCAGTCCTCGACCGCGGCGTGCACGTCGCCGAGCGCGCGGCAGAGGCCGGCGCGGAGCCGCTCGAGCGCCTCGGGACCCGTCTGGCGGTCGATCTCGACGTGGATCAGCGACTCGGGCAGCCCGCCCTTTGCGCCGACCTCGAGGAGCCGGCCCTCCTCGTCCCGGCGGATGCGCATGATCGGCCGGATCACGAGGTGGATCGCGCTCCCGCTCCGCGTCACCTCCATGGAGATCGAGTCGACGAGGAAGGGCATGTCGTTGACGACTGTCTCGACGACGGTGTGCGCCGACTCCCACCCGTGCTCCTCGACGTTGGGCGTGTAGACGTGCACCTTCAGCTCGCATGGGCGCCGGACGCGCGCGAGGTTCCAGTGCGCGACCGCGGCACCATAGAGGTCGAGGTCGCTCCGATCGCTCAGGTCGTCGGGAGCGACGTGGGCGTAGTACGCCCGTACGAACCGCTCGACGTCTTCCGCCTGGGGCCCTTCAACGCGCTCGTGGACGCGCGCGACCGTGGCCTCGAGGAGCGCCGCCTTCTTGTCATCCGTGCTCGTCGCCAGTCGCGGACCTCGCTTCGCGTTCCACCCGAAGTATGGACCAGGAAGGCGTGGCGGAACGTCGTTCGTCGCCGAGGGCTCATCGAACCTTCATCTGCCGGACGTACACCTCCGAGCACTGGCAAGAGACCTGGCCCTCGACCGGGCCTTCGAGAGGAGAACTCACTTGACAATCGGCAAGAGACACCTCGTGGTCGCCCTGAGCGTCCTCGGCGCTCCACTCGCCGCTGTAGGCTGCGGGGGCAACGGCAACAGCAGCACGGGGAAGGCGAGCGCCAACCCGGCAGCGGTCGAGAGCGCCCTTCCGCAGGGAAGCGAACCTGTCGATCTCGACCCGAAGGACTTCTCGATCGAGATCGACAATCCTTACTGGCCGATGAGCCCGGGCAACACGTGGGTCTACCGTGAGACCGACACGCGGGGTGCTCTCG
>JACDBY010000258.1 GCA_013694685.1 Actinomycetota bacterium | reverse complement strand
GGGTCGGGGACGTAGTTGTCGGAGAAGGCGAAGTACTTCTTCGTCCTCGGGTTGTAGGTGCTGCGGAATGCGAGCTGGCCCATCTTGCCGCGCTTGCGCGTGACGGCCTGGACGATCTCCTTGTGGTCGATCACCTGGTCCTCGTAGGCGGCCGGCGGTGAGAGGAAGAAGAAGAGGTCGTGACCGCTCTGGGCCGCGACCTCGGCGGCGGCGCGGGCCGGGATGTCGTTGACGTTGATGTGATCGACGAGGACCTCGGTGTCGTTCGCCTGCCCCCACCGCTTCGTGTAGACGTTGTCGAACCACTTGTCGTACGCAGGCACGAAGTGGCTCCACTGGACGATCCGGAGCGTCTCCTTCAGCTGCTTGCCTCGATACTTGGGGACTCCTGCCGCGGCGGTCTTCGTCGCCGCGCCTCCATAGACGACGAGGAGGGTGCCGACACCGGCTTTCTCGAGGATCTTGCGCCGGGTTGTACGCTCGCCGGCCACCTCCTCTCCTGGCCGATCCGTGTGCCTGCTGTCGTCCGCCATCTGGATCTCCTTTCGTCGGTGTGGACTGTCTGTCAGCGGAACGCACCGCCCGTGAAGCCGGCGATGAAGCGGTCGAGAAACGTGTTGTAGAGCAGCGCGAGCGGAATTGAGGGAATCAGCGTCGCGGCCATCAGCGCGCCCCAGTAGAAGACGTCGCCGCGGATCAGCTCCGTGTAGATCCCGGTTGAGACGACCTTCGAGTCCGAGCGGGTGATGAACGCGATCGCGTAGACGAACTCGTTCACGCAGAGCGAGAAGGTGAAGATGACGACGGTGAGGATCCCCGGCAACGAGATCGGGAAGACGATCCAGAAGAGCGTGCGGAGGCGGGAGGCCCCGTCGACGAGCGCCGCGTCCTCGAGCTCCCGCGGGATCGACTTGAAGAACCCCATCAGCAGCCAGGTCGCGAACGGGATCGTGAAGCCCGGGTAGACGAGAATCAGCGACGCGAGCCGGTCCTGCAGGCCGACCTCGGCGATCACGCGCGAGAGCGGCAGGAAGAGCAGCGTCGGCGGCACGAGGTAGACGAGGAACAGGCCGACGCCCATGCTCTGCCCCCAGCGCCCGGAGAGACGGGCGAGCGCGTAGCCGGCCGGGAGCGAGACGACCAGAGTGATCGCGACGACGGCGAGCCCGACGAGCACCGTGTTCAAGAGCCACTGGGCGTACTGCGTGTCGGAGAAGAGGAACCGGTAGTTGTCGAGCGTCGGCGAGCCTTCCCCCCAGCCGAAGGGGTTGTTCTCCGTGTTGTAGAGGTCGAGCTCCGACTTCAGGGAGGTCTGGAGCATCCAGTAGAACGGGAACGCGAGCACGATCGCGAATGGCCCGACGACGAGCCAGGTGAGCACGTTGTCCCGCCGACGGACGGGCACTAAGTCACCTCAACCCTGCGGGCGAAGAGGAGCATCAACACGGTGACGACGGCGAGCACCGGAAGGAGGAAGAGCGCAATCGCGGCTCCCGGGCCGAGCGAGCCGGCCTGGATCCCGGTCTGGAACGCCCACATCGGCAGCATCTGCGTCGAGTTGAACGGCCCGCCGCGGGTGAGGATGTAGACGACCGCCATGTCGGTCGCGGTGAAGACGATCCCGAACAGGACGGCGATCGTCGCGATCGGGAGCTGGAGCGGCAGGGTCACGAACCACAGCTTCTTGAGGCCGGTTGCGCCGTCCACCTTCGCCGCGTCGTCGACCTCCTTCGGGATCGACGCGAGCCCGGCGATCATGATCACGGTCGCGAAGGGCAACAGCCGCCAGGCGTGCACGGTCGTGATCGCAGCGAGCGCCTTGTTCGGCTCGCCGAGCCACTGCGGCGGATTGAACTGGTCGACGAGCGAGAGCTCCTTCAGCGTCCAGTTGACCACCGAGAAGAGCGAGTCGAAGATCCAGAGGAAGCCGATCGTCGAGAGCGCGACCGGCGCCGCCCACGGCAGCAGCACGAGGAAGCGGAGGAACCACTTGCCGCGGAACTCCCGCACG
>JACDBY010000235.1 GCA_013694685.1 Actinomycetota bacterium | reverse complement strand
CGTGTGCAGGAGGCCGACGCGGTCCGCTTCTTCGAGCTCGCGCACCTCGATCTGGACGTGCGTCGTCAGGGCCTCGAGGCGAAGGTCGTGCTGAAGGATTTCGCGATCCCGAGCGAGGATCTGATCCGAGAGCGACTGGCACGAGTACGGAGCCGCCGGCCGCTACGCGATCGTCGTCAAGGTGATCGACATCTTCGGGAACGACACGACGAAGCTCGCCGAAGTCACGATCAAGTGAGCGATCCGTACGAGGTTCCCGAGCGCCGCGCGGCGAGCGACGGGACGCACCTCGTGGACGGCGTCCGCGCAGCCGTCAACGCGTGGCGGGCGAACGGGTACACGGGTGCCAGCCCGACGACGAGACGCCTCCTCGGCTTCTGGTTCGACGACGAGCACCGCCGCGAAGACGGGTTCCCGTTCCGCTTCTACTTCTGCCAGCGCGAGGCCGTCGAGACGTTCGTCTACCTGACCGAGATCGAGCGCGTCCGTTCCTTCCGCGACCTGCTCGACTACGCGACGCAGGGGGATCCTGATCGACCCCGCAGAGACAAAACGGCCACGGCTCGCCGTCAAGATGGCCACCGGCTCCGGCAAGACGATGGCGATGAGCCTCTGCATCGTCTGGTCGTATTTCCACAAGCTGTTCGAGCCGGAGTCTCCGCTGACCACGGCCTTCCTCCTGATCGCGCCGAACGTGATCGTGTTCGAGCGCCTGAAGGTGGACTTCGGCGACGGAGCGACGTTCCGTCAGGACCCGCTCGTGCCCCCGGAATGGGAAGAGGACTGGCAGCTGACCGTCCTCCTCCAGGACGACCCAGCGCCGGTGACGACACGCGGCGTCCTCTACCTGACGAATTCCACAGACTGTACGAGTCGTCCCTGAAGAAGGGCAAGGAGGCGCCGAACCCGGTCGAGGCGATGCTCGGGCCGCGCGTGAACAGGGACGTGGATGCGGCGTCGGCCGAGGAGCTCTTCGACCGGATCGCGACTCACGACCGGCTGCTCGTCGTCAACGACGAGGCGCACCACGTCTGGTCCGAGAAGCTCAAGTGGAACGAGACGATCGAGCGGCTGCACTCGGCGCTTTCCGAACGAGGCGGCGGCGTCGTCTCGCAGCTCGACTTCTCGGCGACGCCGAAGAACCAGAAGGGCCGGATCTTCCGTCATGTCGTCGTCGACTACCCGCTCAAGCAGGCGGTCGACGACGGAATCGTCAAGACGCCGCTGATCGGTGAGATCACGGGTGCAGCTGTAGAGCTCGGTGACTCCGCCGCGCAGCGCTACAGGCAATGGCTGGACGTCGCCGTCGGCCGCTGGCGCAAGTTCCACGAGACGCTCTCTCCTTCCGGTAAGCGCCCAGTCTTGTTCGTGATGTGCGAGGACACGCAGGCTGCCGACGAAGTCGGCGACTACCTCCGGCAGCGTCCCGACTTCGCGGGCGACCGGCTGCTCGTGATCCACACGAATCGGTCCGGCGACATCACGAAGGACGACCTCGACGTCGCCCGGAAGGCGGCGCGGGAGATCGACGGGCCCCACTCGAACGTCCGCTGCATCGTCAGCGTGTTGATGCTGCGCGAGGGCTGGGACGTCCGGAACGTGTGTGTCGTCGTGACGCTCCGCAGCCTCACGGCGAAGGCGAAGATCCTTCCGGAGCAGGCGCTTGGGCGCGGGCTCCGTCGCATGACCCCGCCCGGATCGGGATTCGACGAGCGCGTCGTCGTGATCGAGCACGACGCTTTCCGCGATCTGTGGAGCTCCGAGCTGGACGGCGGTTTGGTCGTGGAGCGCGAGGACGCGGACAAGATCGAGCCGGGTGCCGTGACCATCTTCGTCGACGAGTCCAAGCGCCTGTACGACATCGCCATTCCCCAGCTGACTCGAACGCTCGCGCGCGCAGACTCCCCGCTCGCACGCCTCCAAGCGGAGGACATAGATGACCCAAGCCAACGACTCGAAGTCCCGGATGTCGCGCCGGACGAGTACATCGCCTACCGCGGCATGCACCTGATCGACAAGGTCGAGGTCGAGCGGGACAAGTTCCTGGTCCCTTATGCGGAAGACCCTTCAGGTGTGTTGACCTGGTACACGCAAAGCGCAGCCAAGGCAGGCGGCGTCGGCGGCTTGGCGGGAGCCTTTGCAACTCTGGCGCCGCTCGTTCGCAACTACCTCTTGAACCGTGTCTTCGACCGGCCGGTCGATCTCGCCGACAAGGTCGTCCTACGACGGTTGGCCGAGAACGACGCGCAGCAGATCGTGATCGGGGCCTTCCAGAAGGCGATCCGCGCGCTGGCGATCTCCGAGCGCGAGGCCACGATCACCGAGAGCGCCTTCCGGGTTTCCGAGACTCCCGCCTTTCCCTGGTCGCGAACCACGGTTGAGGCGAAGAGGACGGTCTTCAACCTGACCCCCGTCGACAACGCCCTCGAGCGCCGCTTCGCGGAGTTCCTCGACCGCGCGACCGATGTCGCCGCCCTCGCGAAGCTGACGCTCAACAGCCGGTTCGCGCTCGAGTACATCTCGAGCACCGGGGCGCTTCGGTACCACTACCCCGACTTCGTCGTCCGGCTCACAGACGATAGTTGCCTCATCCTCGAGACGAAGGGGCTCGAGGACGTGGAGGTCGCCCTGAAGGATCAACGTGCACGGCGGTGGTGCCGCGACGCAAGTCGCCTGTCGGGCCGCTCCTGGACGTACCACAAAGTCCCCCAAGTCGCTTTCGATCAATTCACCGGCGAAAGCGTCAATTCTCTGTGTCGATACCTTGACGCCCGCGAAGGTCACCCTGACACTTCTCAAGATGGCGACTGAGCGCGGCCAGCAAATCGATCTCTTCGCCTGGGCGCGCGAGCTCGAGTATGAGCGAGACCGGGT
>JACDBY010000234.1 GCA_013694685.1 Actinomycetota bacterium | reverse complement strand
AGGTCGTAGGCGCGGTACGACTCCGGGTCGTCCGTCATCTCGGCGTCGGTCGTCAGCGTCGAGCCGAGAGCCTTCCGATCGCGGCGAACGAGAGGACGAGCGCGGTGCCCCAGAGCGCGAGCGTCCGGCCGGGCGCCGGCTGGAGGCGCGCGCGAGCCTCCCGGTGAGGTCGTTCACACTACTTCTCGAGCGCGCCCAAGAACTCGTCGACCGGAATCAGGCTGAGCGTCTCGAACCGCGCGCTCCCGCGCGCACCGAGCTTCACGGAGAGGTTGGCGATCGTCACGTCGTCGGGCGCTTCGACGATATTGACGAAGTCGTACCCGCCGATCGACGCCCACTGGTGCAGGACCCGCGCACCGAGCTCTTCCACGTCGCGGTTCACCTCGCGCAACCGCGCCGGGTTGGCGTTCAGGGTCTGTGTCCCCTTCTCGGTCAGGGTCGACAGCATCAGGTAGGTCGGCACTGTGCCTCCTTTTCGACGGGACCCGAGCGTACTACTCGGCTCCTCGACCGAACGCGGCGTCCCGGAGACGGCGGCGCTCGTCGCGGCCCACCCCGACCCGAGCGACGAGATCGACGTAGACGATCGCCGCGCCGAGGTACAGCAGCGGCGAGACGACCAGGTCGGCGAGGAAGATCGAGGCGCGGACTGTCGCATCCGCCTGGCTCTGGAGCAGGAGCCCGAGCGCGAGCCGGGTGAGGCCGAACAGCAGCGCGAGCGTCGCGAGGGATCCGGCTGCGTGGACGTAGTCTGCGCGGGCGAGCTCCACCGTGCGGCGCAGCGCGGCGACGGGACCCAGCCGCTCCGCCATGACCGCCGGGACGGCGTGTCCGGCAAGCCCGAGCCAGAGGACCGCCGCGATCGCGAACCACGCGAAGAGAACGGCAGCGGGCAGAAACGTGACCACGCCGACGGCGACCGCGACGAGCCACGTTCGCAGCGGCGGGCGCTCTTCTTGGCGCAGCGCCGCCGCAGCGGCGTAGGCGAGGCTGAACGCGGGCGAGACGGCGACGAGCACCACGATGCGGGTGCCGAGCGACCGGTCGACGACGAGCTGGTCGACGGTCGCGACCGGGAGGCCGAGCGCGAGCGCCGGCACGAGGTTCGCCTGGTAGAGCTTGATCGCCTCCGCTACAACCTGGCCGACCGTACGCGAGACCGGTGGCAAAGGTGGCGGCGTCTCGCTTCTCGCGGGATACCGGGGTCTCGGCACGGGCCGAAAGCTACCGCCGTGCGCTCGCTCGTCTGGTGTCGCGGGTCTCGTCAGGCGCGCGCGACGGCGGCGACGAGCTCCGGCAGCGTCCGCTCGAGCGCATCGAGCGCGGCCGCGACGTCCCAGCGCGATCGGTCGGCCTCACCGACGGCGTTCGAGATCACTCGCACCTCGACGGCCGGGACGCCTGCCAGGGCCGCGGCGCGTAGGACGCCGAAGCCCTCCATCGCCTCGACCATGAGCCCTGGTGACGCGGTGTCGCACGCGCCTCCCACCGCGGCTGACGTGTGAATGGGAGCCGTCACGGCCCCCTGCACGGCCCGGCGTGCGAGGTCGACGAGACGTGCGTCAGGCACCGCACGGTCGACGAGGGGCCATTCGGCCGAGAGATCGCAGTAGACCGACTCGGTGCCGACGACGAGCGTTCCGGGGTCGAGGCCGCGCGCCCCGGCGAGCCCGACGTGGAGGAGCGCGCGAAACTCGTGCACCGCGAGCGCCCGCGCGGTCGCAGCCGCAGCCTCGACCGGGCCGACGCCGCAGACGAGGCCGTCGTACCCGCAGAGCTCCCGTTCGGTCGCGGCGACGAGGAGGATCACGGCGCGAGACTATGCGACGCAATCCGGACCGAACCGTTTCCGTGAACCCGACGAAGAGAATCGACGGACGGCGATCGCTTTACGGGGGACGCCGTCGTGTCAGGCGGCACGAGCCGGGGAGAGGGCCTGCTGCGGTCAGGCCCTCCCCGCTCGTTCTGTCCGGACGGTCCTCGCAGTGATTGGCACAAAGCTCGAGGGTTGAGGCTCGGAGCCCTTTCCTTCAGCCCGCCTTCGCGTCAAGCAGCTGCAACAGCTTGTGGGCAGCAAGCTCGACGTCCTTGTGCCGCCACTCGGAGGCGCGGTACACGCAGGCGATGAGACCCGAGCGGTGGACGCGGCGCAGGTCGCCGTAGACGAACGCGTGCCGCGCCTTCGTCTCGTCGGCGGCACCTTCGGTGAGTCCGAGGTGCCACGCGGCGTACTCGTCCCACGCGTGCGACTCGAGGAACCGGTTCTCCGTCTCGGCATTCGGCTGGCTGTCGCCCCAGTCGCTCTCGAGGACGTACTGCCGGGCGTCGATCAGCTTGCGTGCGTGCGCCACGGCAGCTTGGTTCACCGTGTAGGAAGCCATGCCGGATCGTAGAGCGCGGGTGCGAGCGACGCATGGAGCTCGACGCGACCGGTAAGACCTAGGGCGTGCGACTCTTCGCTGCCGGCATCTGCGCTCTCGCGCTCCTCGCCGCCGGTTGCGGCGACGAGGATCTCTCCGAGCAGGTCGAGTCCGTCCAGACCGAGGTCGAGGCGCAGCTCGACGAGGCGGTTGCGGACTTCGAGCGGGAGCTCGACCGGCTGCGTGACGATCTCCCCGCCGATATCGAGACGGCTCTCGACGCGGCTGGCGACACGATCGACCGGATCGAGGACGCGAGTAGGGACGAGCTGGAGCGCACGCGTCGCGAACTTCGGGAGGCGCGGGCCGAGCTCGAGCCACGCCTCGAGGAGGCCGCGGGCGAGACGCGCGAGGCGCTCCAGGCGAGTCTCGATGCGATCGAGCGGCTACTCGAGCGGATCGACGACGCGCTCCGCGACGACGGCTGACCACGGCATGCTCCTCCGGCGCGAACGACCAGACGACGCGGACGCGATCCGGAACGTGCAGCGGGCTGCGTTCGCCGACCCGGAGCGCGACCACGGAAGGCTCGTCGACGACCTCCGGGCAGATGGCGACATCGTTCCCGGCTTGTCGCTCGTGGCCGAGCTGGACGGCGAGATCGCCGGTCACGTCGTCTGCAGCCGAGCGACCGTCGACGGGAGGGCATGTCTCGCTCTCGGCCCGATCGGGGTCGTGCCGTCTCACCAGAGGAGTGGGATCGGGTCCGCTCTGATGCACGCCGTGATCGCCGCTGCCGACGCGCTCGACGAGCCGGCGATCGTGCTCCTCGGCCACCCGTCGTACTACCCGCGGTTCGGGTTCGAGCCGGCCGCCGACCACGGCGTCACACCGCCGGAGGACTGGGGACGCGACGTCTTCATGGTCAGGCGCCTGAGCGCCTGGGCCGGCACGCTACGGGGAACGTTCCGTTACGCGCCGGCGTTCGAGCGTATGTAATCCCGGTGTCGACCGAGGCAACGCTTGTGTTGATTCAACACGAGCGTTGTCCGCCGCGCTCACGACTCGGCGCCCACAGGCTCAGGCTCTGCCAGCTCGTCTGGCTCGGAGTCTTCGTCCCGCGCGAAGCGGATCTCACCCAGCTCGGCGTACGCGCGGATCGTGTCGCCGTCGCCGAACTCGCCCTCGAGGAGGCGGAGCGCGAGCGGGTTCTCGAGCAGCCGCTGGATCGCCCGCTTGAGCGGTCGCGCACCGTAGGCGGGATCCCACCCGGCCTCGGCGAGGAGCTCCCGCGCGCCGTCGGTCAGCTCGAGCGCGAGCCCCCGCTCGGCGAGCCGCTCGTTCAGCCGCGCGAGCTGCAGCGTCACGATCGAGCCGAGCTGCTCGCGGGTGAGCGACTCGAAGACGACGATCTCGTCGATCCGGTTCAGGAACTCGGGCCGGAAGCGCTCGGTCAGATCTTCGGCCGAGCGGAGGTTCGAGGTCATGATCACGACCGTGTTGCGGAAGTCGACCGTGCGGCCGTGGCCGTCGGTCAGCCGTCCGTCGTCGAGCAGCTGAAGGAGGACGTCGAACACCTCGGCGTGGGCCTTCTCGATCTCGTCGAGCAGGATTACCGAGTAGGGCCTCCGTCGCACGGCCTCGGTCAGCTGCCCACCCTC
>JACDBY010000191.1 GCA_013694685.1 Actinomycetota bacterium | reverse complement strand
GCGTACTCCTTCCTCGACGGCGCCTCCCACCCGGAGGAGCTCGTCGCGCGAGCGGCCGAGCTGGGGTACCCGGCGCTTGCGCTCACCGATCACGACGGGGTCTACGGCTCGCTCGAGTTCGCCCACGCCGCGAAGCACGCCGGGCTCCGGCCGATCACCGGCGCGGAGGTGACCGTCGTCGGTGGAGCACACATCACGCTGCTCGTCGAGTCGAGCCGGGGCTATGCGAACCTCTGCCGGATCCTCACCGCCGCCCATGCGGGGACGAGACCCGAGGGCAAGGAGCACCGCGTGCTGCTCGAGCCCGCGGCGTCGCTCGAGACGGTCGCCGAGCTGAACGGGGGGCTCGTCTGCCTCTCAGGATGCATGCGCGACGGGCTGGCGCTCCGCGACCCACAGGGGGCCGCCCGGCTCGCCGGCGCCTTCGGGCGAGAGCGGTTCTTCGTCGAGCTCCAGCGCCCGTTCGAGCGGGGCGACTCCCGGCGTCACGTGGCGCTTCGTCATCTGGCCGAGCACCTCGGAGTGGAGACGGTCGCCACGGGGAACATCCATGCCCACTCGTCGCGGCGCACGCTTCTCCAGGACACGCTCGTGGCGATCCGCTGCTGTACCTCGCTCGACGGGTGCGAGCGGGAGCGGCGTGGTAACCGCGAGTCCGTCCTCCGCGCGCCCATCGAGATGGTCGACCGCTTCTCCGGCATCGACCGCGCTGCCGCCGAGCGCACGGGTGAGCTCGCCGAGCGACTGACGTTCGACCTCACCGCCGAGCTCGGCTACCGCTATCCCGACTTCTCCGATCACGCCGATCCCGCGACCCGTCAGCTCGCCGCGATCTGCGACCACGCGCTCGGCGAACGGTACAGCGCTTGCTCGACGCTCGAGCAAGCGCAGGCTCGCGCCCGCCTCGAGAGCGAGCTCGGGCTGATCGGGAGGCTCAGGCTCGCGGGATTCTTCCTTCTCCACCACGAGGTGCTCGAGCTCGCCCGGGAATGCGCGCTCGAGGTACGCGGCCGCGACTCGCCGCGGATGCACCTGCCGCCAGGACGGGGGCGGGGGAGCTCGGTCGGCTCGATCGTCTGCTACCTGACCGGGCTCTCGCATGTCGATCCTGTCGAGAACGACCTCTCGCTCGGCCGTTTCCTCAACGAGGAG
This sequence comes from Actinomycetota bacterium, assembly GCA_013694685.1. GTDB lineage: Bacteria > Actinomycetota > Thermoleophilia > Gaiellales > Gaiellaceae > Gaiella. The sequence goes on along the minus strand of JACDBY010000191.1, from coordinate 1,707 downwards.
CTCGCCGCCGTGCCCGACATCGACCTCGACTTCCCGCGCGACATCCGCGAGAAGCTGATCGTCCGAGTCACCGAGCGCTACGGGAGGGAGCACGCGGCGCTCGTCGCGAGCTTCGCGACGTATCGCTCGCGCGGCGCGATCCGCGACGTCGGCAAGGCGCTCGGGCTCCCGCACGCCGAGCTCGAGCGACTCGCGCGGGTCACCGACGGCTGGCATGCGGAACGCGTCGCGGACGAGATGACCTCGCTCCCGGACGCGGACCAGAAGCTCCTCTCGAAGCGCTGGCGCGCGTTCCGGTTCCTCACCTCGGAGATCGCGCGACTCCCGCGGCACGTGTCGCAGCACCCGGGCGGGATGGTGATCTCCTCGCGACCGCTCGTCGAGCTCGTGCCCGTGCAGCCCGCGGCGATGGCCGGCCGTCAGCTCTGCCAGTGGGACAAGGACTCGTGCGCCGACGCGGGCTTCCTCAAGATCGACCTGCTCGGGCTCGGGATGCTCTCGGCGGTCGAGGACTGCGTCGTCCAGATCGCCGAACTGCGGGGGAAGACCATCGACCTCTCGCGGATCCCGCTCGACGATGCCGCCGTCTACGAGGAGATCCAGCGCGCGGACACGGTCGGCGTCTTCCAGATCGAGAGCCGGGCGCAGATGCAGATGCTCCTCCGCACCCGTCCCGAGAATCTCGACGACCTGACCATCGAGGTCGCGCTCGTGCGCCCGGGGCCGATCCAGGGCAAGGCGATCCACCCGTACGTCGCGCACCGGCAGCGGCTTCGCGAGGACCCGAGCTTCGTTCCACCGGTCGACCACCCCCTGCTTGCAGAGCCGCTTCGCTCGACCCTTGGTGTCGTCGTCTTCCAGGATCAGGTGCTCGACGTCGCGATGACGCTCGCCGGCTTCAGCGTGGGGGAGGCGGAGGGCCTTCGCCGGGCGATGAGCCGCAAGCGAAGCCACGCGGCGCTCGAGGCCTATCGCGGGCGCTTCCTCGCCGGTGCAGAGGAAAAGGGGGTAGAAGAGGAGACGGCAAACCGGGTCTACGACAAGCTCGTCGGCTTCTCGGGCTTCGGCTTTCCCAAGTCGCACGCCGCCGCGTTCGGCCTCCTCGCCTACCAGTCCGCCTGGCTGAGACATCACTACCCGGCCGTCTTCCTCTGCGCGCTCCTGAACGCGCAACCGATGGGTTTCTATCCGCCTGCAAGCCTCGTGCGGGATGCCCAGCGGCGCGGAGTCGAGGTGTGTCCACCCGACGTCAACCTGAGCGATGCCGACTGCGCTGTTCAGTACGGCGCCGTCCGGATCGGGCTCGCGCACGTCAACTCGGTGGGGGAGGACGAAGCCAAGGCCGTGGTGGCCGAACGTGAGCGCGGGGGCCTGTACGGCGCCGTGCGCGAGCTCGCTCAACGGACCTCGGTCGGAACCGACATGCTCGAGGCGCTCGTCACGGCCGGCGCCTGTGACAGCTTCGAGGAGCCCCGGCGAGCGCTTCTCTGGCAGCTCGGCCTGGTTCCCCGCACGCTGAACGTCCCGGGCTCGGGCGGCGAGGAGCGCCAGCTCGCGCTTCCGCTGGATCCCACAGCGGAGGTGCCGGAGCTACCGGAGCAGACCGAGTGGGAGCGTATGCTCGCTGACTACCGGGGGACGAATCTCTCGATCGGAACCCACCCGCTCGAGCTCCTACGACCCCATCTGCCCGCCGGCGTCCTCTCG
>JACDBY010000329.1 GCA_013694685.1 Actinomycetota bacterium | reverse complement strand
GCTACCGGGTGCCGTGGGACTTCCTGCTCGCGGTGCTCGCTGCGTTCGCACTCGAGCGCGCCTGGCGCCTGGTCCGCGAGCGCCGGCCTCCCGCAGCAACCAGCGCCTCGCGATAGAGCGCCTCGGTCCTCTCGGTGCAGCGCTCCTGCGAGAACTCCGTGAGTGCGCGGGCACGTCCGGCGGCTCCCAGCAGCGCCGCCCGGGCGCGGTCCTGCGCGAGCTCGACGATCGCACGGCCGAGTGCGGCGGCGTCGCCGGGCGGCACGAGGAGGCCGGTTCGCCCCTCCTCGACGATCTCGGGCAAGCCGCCGACGGTGCTCGCGATCACCGCCCGGCCGCGCTCCATCGCCTCGAGGGCAACCATCCCGAAGCCTTCGCCGAAGGACGGCACGAGGACGATCTCAGCGCGCTCGAAGACCGGTGCCGCCGGCGCGACCCTGCCGAGGAAGGTGACCGACCCGCGGAGATCGAGACGGTCGACGGTCGCCTCGAGCGGGGCGCGGAGCGGCCCGTCGCCCGCGACCTCGAGCGTCAGCTCCGGCACCGAGGCGCGCGCGGCCGCCACCGCCTCGAGCAAGACCTCGTGACCCTTGATGGGGATCAGGCGCCCGACGATGGCGAGTCGCGGAGCGCCGGGGAGCGGCGCGGGCGCAGGACCGGGCTCGATCCCGTAGTGGACGATCTCGAAGCGCTCCTCCGGCAGACCCTCTTCCGCGGCGAGGTAGCGGGCGAGGCCACCCGAGATGGCGATGTGGAGATCGGCGAGGCCGGTGATCGTCCGGTCGGCCGCGGCGAAGACCCGGCTCGAGCGGAATGCGTTGAACCCGTGCTTCGTGCTTGCACGCACCGGCACCCGCACGAGCGTCCCTGCGCTGAGCCCGAGGAAGTCCGCGTGGACGAGGTGGGTGTGGAGAATCGCGGGACGCACGCGGCGCACGATCCGGACGAGCCGGGCGAGCGCCCGTGGGTCGCCGGGCGTGGGAAGGCGGAGCTCGTCGACGGGTACGTCGGCCTGACGCAACCGCCCGGCCATCTCGGCTGCACCAGGCTCGCCCTCGTGGAGCATCACGAAGCGGACGTCGTGGCCCCGCTGACGGAGCGCCGGCAGAAGGAGCAGCAGGTGGTTCTCCGAGCCCGAGATCCCGGCGACCTTTGCGACGTGGAGGATCGGGCCTTTCATCGAGCGAGCGCGACGACCCGGTCTGCCCAGGTGTCCACGGAGTGCTCGGCGAGCACCCGACCGCGCAGCCTCCGGCCGACGGCGTTCCGGTCGATCTCGCCAAGGCGCCGAATCGTGCCGGCGAGACCCTCGACGTCGCCGTGCGCGAACCGCAGGTCGTCGGGGAGGAGCGTGTCGAAGGCCGGATTGGAGGCGATCACCGGCAGGCAGCTGGCGGCGGCCTCGTAGACGACCTTGTCCGTGGCGCCTTCCCGCATGTCGTTCACGAGGGCGTCGACGTCCGCGTAGAGCCCCGGGACGCCGTGACGCGGAACCGGGCCGCGGATGTCGACGCGGTCGAGGACGCCCTCGTCGATCACGAGCCGCTCGAGCGCCATCTTGTGCGTCCGCTCCTCGTCGGTCAGCGACGGCCCGTGGACGAGGAGCCGCACGTCGGGCACCTGCTCCACCGCCCTGATGATGGTCACGAGCCCTTTTGCCGGCGAGGTCCGCCCGAGCGCCAGCAGCGTGAGCGGCTCCCGCGGGAGGCGCTCGACGCAAGGGAGCTCCGACACGTCGATTCCGTGCCCGATCGGGACGAGTTTGCTCGTCCGGAGCGGGAAGGTCCGAGCGTCGACGCTGAGGACCTTCGTCGACACGCGGGTCGCGCTCGCGAGGAGGCGGCTTCGGCGCCAGTGCGTGAACCAGAGGAAGACGTCGATCCCGAGCGGCCGCGCGAGCGGCGCCGCGAGCACCGCGTAGATCGGGCACATGTGCGCGAGCACGGCCGCCGGCCGCCCGCGCGCGAGCTCCGCCGCGAGAGCCTTCTCGAACCGTAAGCCCCGCCCAGCGCGGCGACGCGAGCGGAACAGCCGGACGCGACAGTTCGGTGGCAGCGCGCCGTCGACGGCCGAGTCGGCGAGGACGACGAGCTCCTCGACCCTCGCCGCGAGCGCCCGGAGCTTGGACACGGTCGCACCGAGGATGGGGCTCGCCGGGTCGACCTGCTGGGTGACGACGACGAGCTTCACGAGCGCGCCGCGACCGCCCGCTCGACGAGCTCGACGACCCGGTCGGCGTACTCCTCAGGGGTGTACGTCCAGTCCGCGGCCCGCCTCTCGGCCTCTTCTCCGAGCCGCTCGGCAAGCGCGCGGTCGGATAGGACGCGGACGAGCCCGTCGGCGATGTCCGCGGGACTCTCGGGATCGACGAGGACTCCTGTCTCGTCGTCCCAGACGACGTCGGGGATTCCACCGGCACGGGCGCCCACGACCGCGCGTCCGCGGCAGAGCGCCTCGAGCACGACACGCGGCGTGCCCTCCGACCGCGAGGCGAGGAGGAGGAGCCAGGAGTCGTCGAAGGCCTTCACCACGTCGGGTGTCTGGAGCCACCGCTCCCAAGTCACGCGCCCCGGCAGGTCGCGGACGAGGGCCTCGACGACCTCGCGTTCACGACCATCGCTGACGACCCGCAGGGTCGCCTCCGGCACCTGCGGCGCGGCGAGTCGCCAGGCATCCGCGATCGCATGGATGTTCTTGTAGCGCTCGAGCACACCGACGTACAACGCAACGGGTCGCTGAGGCAGTGGCGTCACGGGCGACCCGGAGAAGGCCGACAGGTCGGTGTACGTCGTGAAGGTGCCGCCCGGCTCGACACCGGCCCTTCGGACGATCCCGGTCGTGAACGGCGAGAGGGTGCGAACCGCATCCGCGCGGCGGATGGCGACGAGTGCGGCACGATCTGCGAGCGGCGCCACGAGCGCGCGCGCCGGCGAGCCGTAGAGGCGCGCCCACGTCCGCCAGTCGCCGTGGATCTCGACGACGACTGCGGCGTCGCTC